>JAGLUM010000472.1 GCA_023134755.1 Fidelibacterota bacterium
TTTTTTTCATTTTTTAGATTAATAAAATTAAAATCTCGGCAAATTCCTAACATTCAATTGATTATAGCGTTTTCAGCCTCATTTTTTACCATTAGGCCGGAAAATCTGAAAGATATTTCGATTTTTACAATCAAAAAAGACAATACGATCTGATAAAAATCACACATTAGACCTGAGATCTAATCAATTTTATTTATTTCAGCGTGAATACATATCCACTGTAAGGTTTTGTCTGGATATAAAGCACATTCTGCTCTAAGCGGATAGCCGGGTCATAATTTAGGCAACGTATACTACTTATGTTCAGTTCTTTCGGCAGTGTGATATGAATTTCTTCAGCAAAATTTTTGCGGAAAATGACAACAAGCAAACGTTCGTTAAAATCTGACCGCAGGTAGGCATAGATCTGCTTGTCAGCACGAAGTGTAGTATAATCGCCGTAACGTAATGCGGGGTGCTCATTGCGCAGGGCCGTCATGACCGCAATATATTTCCGGAGTTCCCGTTCGCGGGGCGTTGTTTTCCACCGCATCATTCTGCGGTTATCCGGATCTGCCGCACCGGTCATCCCAATTTCATTTCCGTAATAAATAACCGGAGGGCCGGGAATGGTCATTAGGTAAGTCATGTATGTCTCAATTTTATCATAGGTCACGGGATCATCAATACGGATATCTTTATTCCATCCGACTTCCTGCGCGTTATCTCCCCAGTCCAGATCATGTTCCAGATATGCGGGATAGCGTGGCTGGTCGTGACTGTCCATCAGGTTCGCCATTAGGTGCAGTTGGCCGTAGATATCTACCACGTTTTCCATCTCATCTGCCAGAGATTTAAAGCTGGCATTTTCCATAGCAAAGGCGTAACGGGCAGGCCAATATAGATTAAAATTAAACTGAGCAGATAATTGTCCGTTGTTGACATAGGAACGGATCAGAGAATGATCACCAAAGGTCTCGCCAATCTGAAAGATGTCTTTATCCGGAAATTCCTGGCGAATTTCACGTGTTAAAGCACGCCAGAATATATTGGGGACATGCTTTACGGCATCATGTCTAAAACCGTCTATGTCATAGTTTTTTAACCACCAAATTGCATCGCTTATTACTGTATCAATGGCTTCGGGTGCGCTGGGATAGTCAAAACTTGGCAGATAAGATTCGAACCAGGTAGTTAAACGGTATTCATCAAAAAGACGAAGGTTTTGTCTGCCATCCGGCAGTTCATACTGTCCAAACCATTCCGGATGTTCCCGGTAATAGGGATGTTCCTGATGGACATGATTGGAAACAAAGTCCATTAAAATGCGCACATCTCTTTTATGGGCAACCTCTATCAAGGTATGTACGTCATCTGTATTTCCATAATGGAGATCTACTTCCCGCGACGCGATCGGCCAGTATCCGTGATATCCGCTGAACATACGATGCGGTTCCGGAGTCTCACGATAAGGGTCGGCTGTGTTTTTAATGAAAGGCAGCATCCAGATCGTGTTAATGCCCAAGTCGTTAAAATATCCTTCATCCAGCTTTTCAATAACCCCATACAGGTCGCCGCCATTAAAATTGACTCTATCGGTGAGTTCTGCATGTAAAATAGGGGCATTATTGGAAGGATCTCTATCATAAAAACGATCCACCATCAGCGAATATATAATGGCATCCTGCCATTTGAACGTGCCGCCGTTACCAGCCGGAATGCCGTTTTCCAAAATGACTTCAGCAAGGTTAGATGTAGCATTTTTTCCACTCCATGCAAGACGGACACGTGAACTTCTTTTTGCGAGTTCCCGTGGCAATCTAAGAGTAAGTATGTGATCAGAAATTGCTATTTGAGATGATTTAATACGATGATTATCAACAAGTGCAATAATGTTATAATGAGAAAATTCTCCCTGATAATCATTTGGAATGATATGGTACTGCAGAATCAAGTGCGAATTTGCGGAATGATTTTTGGGCGTAATAAATGGACGTGTTCCTTCAAAAGAGGGTAGTACCTTAAGAAACGAATTATAGCCACCAAGTCCGTTGGGAACTGAGATCGGATTCTCAGGATCCAGGATCTCTTTGCCGTCAACGGAAAATAAATACTCGTATTGGCCGGGTTCAAAAGGAACGGTTAAAGAAAAATCCCCCGTATCAAGCCGACGCATCAGAAGCTGAGTGCGATTCCAAAAATTGAAATTTCCAAATACTGTTACCTGATCAACATCAGTATCCGAATGATACTGAAAAGTTATGTTCCGACGCAGTATTACCTTCACCGGTATTTCATAGCTGGATTTATTAAAAGTAAATGTCAGTGTAGTGTAACCTGAAAAATAGTTGTCTGCGTAAAGAACCAGTCGTTTATTATCTTCCGATAATTTGGTGTTGATATGCGGATGGCTTCGAATTGATAATGATCTATAATTGTCCGCGTAAAATAGATCCTGAGTGACAATAACAGTCGAATCTCCTGAAAAAACGAATTGAACAGGAATAATATCCAATGCCGGTGAGGGATTCGACATACATCCAAACATAAGGAATAACATTAAACTTAAGAATACAACTCTTTTCATACAAACTCCTATTGTGTTCATACTGCCGTGTAATAAATCGAATCTAAAATTAGATAGTATATCATTTATTGGCAATATAAAATTACGTTGATTTTCAATTAGAATTTAATAGAAATTCTAGTAGTATACGTGACAGAGAGATGGAATAAAAAATATAGCATTCAAATAATATTTTGTTTATTATTACAACAACATATCAGGAGGAACCGCTATGAAAATCATCATCGGTAACACATGCAACTTTGAGCCTGAACGTATTAAAGAATTAGGGCTTGGACTAATTGATTATCCCGTTTATTTGAACGGGAAAGAATATCCGCAGTACTGGGATATGCCTAATTGGCGCGAAGAAAAAGAGAAGTTTATTAAATTATTGCGCGATAAAAATAATAAAGGGACAACTGTTGGCATAACTGAAAAGCAGTTTACTGATATGTTTGAAGAGTACAAAGATGAAGAGATACTACTGATCACACAATCGCTTAATAATACCCATGCTACCCGGGATGCTCTGCGTAAGGTATTAAAAGATTACCCCCAATACGATGTTAAAGCCTTTGATACCGAAAGCCTTGCCAGCGGAGTCGGGGTACAGGCAATGGCCATGTTTAAAGAAGCGGAAGGGAAAGATTTAAGCCGGGATGAACTCTATGATATTTTAGTAAAAAACCGGCCGAACGCACATGTTGTCGGAGTTTTATATGACTTATTCTATTTAAGCCGAAGCGGACGTATCGGACTGGCAAAAGCAGTTTTGGCAACCGCAATGGGATTGTATCCGCTGCTTTCTTCCACACCGCAATCCGGAGTGATTAAATCCATTGGAAAAGTCAAAAATTACAAACAGGCAAATGCACGGTTTCTTGCAACAATAAAATCGCAGATGCAGGAAAAAAACAGTAAGCGCCTGACCGCGACCATGTCCTATGTAACTGACCATGATAAAGAGTGTCTGCATTTGAAAAAAATGCTTGAAGCTGCAGCGGAAGAATTGGGATGGGATGTACACATTGAAATAAATTATGCTTCATTTGCTCTTTTACCGCACATGGGTCCCGATTTTTATGAAATGGGATATGTAATAGGAACCTGAAAACGAGAAGAAATAGAAAAATCATATGAATATAGATAGATTTATTGACTCATTGGAGGGGGCACTGGATTATTTAAAAGCAAATTATCATACCGTTGATAATTTAAATGTATTTCCTGTACCCGACGGGGATACCGGTGTAAATATGGTGCTGACCTTTGAGCCGGCCGTTCAGGCGATCAGAGATTCTAAAAAGCGAGATCTTGAAACCGTTTTGAACTTGTTGCAGGAAGAAACCACCATGAACAGCCGCGGGAACTCGGGATTTATCTTATCGCGATTTTTTAGCGGATTTTCCGAAATTATTCGAAAGTATGAAAAAATCACCCCTGAAGTACTTACTGATGCATTTTATCAGGGACTTTATATCTCAAAAACAGCAATATCTACACCAATGGAAGGTACAATGTTGTCGGTATTTGAAGCTATTGCCGATGCGATGAGCGCAGCGCAATCTGCTAATGTACTTGAGCACTTTGAACTGGCTATTCAAAGCGGACGTGAAGAGGTAATGCATTCCCCTGAAAAACTTCCTGTTCTGAAAAAGGCAGGAGTCGTGGATTCCGGCGCACTCGGATTCGTTTTTATTATTGAAGGAATGAAACGCGGACTGACAGGAGAAGCAGTAGAAGTTGAGAATGAAGATGACTACCGTTTTGAACCGGATGCGGATTCCAATCTTGAAGAACTGATGGAGATCAGCCATCGTTATTGTACTGAGCTTACGATCAAACGAACTGACAACGCTCCAAAGAATGGTTTAAGAACATATTTAGACAAAATCGGTGATAGTGTTGCGTTATTGGAGAATGACAATATTATTAAGCTGCATGTACACACCAATACGCCGGATGATGTTGTAAAAGAATTATCCCGGTATGGGACCATTGTCAATAAAAAAATTGAAGATATGCAAAAGCAGATCGAAGAAGAATTTGCACGGTTTAAGCATGAAAATGAGATTGGTATTCTTGCCTTAGTTCCGGGTGAAGGGTTTCGGACTATCCTGCATGATTTTGAACCTAACCTTGATGTATTAGTATACTCAAAACATCTTCCCAAAACCGGTGACATTTTAAATCATATTAATCAAATGCCTTACGAAGTGATCATTGTTCTTGCAAACGATAAAAACATTATTCCGGCAGTACAATTAGTAAAAGATAAGACCTCTAAGCATATTGAAATTTTTCCCAGTAAAAATATGATTCAGGGAATTGCTGCCATTATGGGTTTTGTAAAAAATTCATCCTGGCAGGAAAATCTAGCCCAGATGAGCGCCTCTATGGAACTTGTAGATAGCATAAGTGTGTACAAAAGCATCAAAGATTCACAATTTGCAGGAATTAAGATTCCGGTAGATCATTACTTTGCAGTTATGAACGGTCATGTCGTTACAGTGGATGAAACATTCAATGAAGCAGTATTAAAAGCAGTGCGCGGAGCAGATCTTGACGAGCGTACTGTGATTGGTTTTTATTATAATGATCAACTGCAGGAGGATGAATTAAGTCCTATCTGTGAAATTTTAAAAACAGAATATGAAGAAATCGATATTGAAACCCATTATGGCGGACAGCATACTGCAATGCTGTTGATTTCGTTAGAATAATAAAATGGTAAAAAATGTAATCAATTAAGGAGAAAGTATGTATTATCTAATCCTGGTACTTGGCATTATTGTTGGATATTTATCCGGTAGTGTTAGCTATGCCCGTATTTTTTCCCGTATAGGAAAGGGTGTGGATATTACCAAGGTTGGAAACGGAAACCCCGGGACATCCAATGTGATGAGGGAAGTTGGCAAACTGTGGGGGAGCTTTACCCTGCTCGGTGATTCCCTGAAAGGTGTGTTGCCCATGATACTGTTTAAATACTTGTTTCTTTCTGAAACATCTATTTTTTCTATTTCGATGCCCTTTTCAGGTGCTGGGTATGTTGTTGTGGCATTGATCGGATTTGCCGCAATTTACGGACATGCATATCCTGTATTTTATCGATTCAAAGGGGGTGGTTCTCTCGGAGTACTGTTTGGATGCTGGTGGTTTTTGCTTTACCCGCAGTTCCTGATCTGTGTTGCTTTATCCTACATTATTGTAAAACTTTTTCTCCCCAATAAAAAATATCCTATGGGGCGCATGACACCGGTCGTTTTTGTTGTCATGACGCCCTTATTTATTCTTGCTGAAAGTCTTTTTATATCAGAATGGCATCCTTTTCATGTAAACAGCGTATTATTCGATCATATCGGATGGGGTAATCATTTTCTTTCTCTTAACGGCGGTGGATGGCTGTTGGTTGTCAGTTTCTTTGTTTTTGCTCTTTCCGTTATTCCCATTAACAGTTCGTTACTGAAAAATGAAGTACTAAAGAGGGAAAAGAAGGACGGAAGAAATTGAGAATTGATAATAGATAATTGACAATGGAGAAAAAGGGGGGCCGTAAACCGTGAACTTAATTATTGTAGGGAACCCCGAAGCATCGGGGTGACCGTTCCGGGAGAAC
>JAGLUM010000473.1 GCA_023134755.1 Fidelibacterota bacterium
GCCAACAACAGAATATGGACTTAAACCTGCCGTCCATGTGGTGTTAAATGGAATGATACCCGATACTTCAGTTTGAGCTGAAATATATGAGGCAAGTGAAATAAGCAAAAAATAGCAAATAATTTGAATTTTAGTTAATACCTTCATAAGTAAGTCTCCTAAATAAATTATTGAGTTAACTTAGTTTATTATATCATTCCTATATATTGTAGCTTTAATATTTTAAAATATACTAATTAATTTTATTATTGTCAAGTAAATAGATAATATTTTTAATTAATTTGCCGTAAAATGATTGATGTAAAATTATTATACGGATTACTTATCATAAAGAAAAAGAGTTGAGAAAGAAGTTTAGAGTTTAGGAAAATATCATAATTATTAATGAAATCCGTAGCGGAAAAACATTGCCTTTTCTGTACAAAAATATATAATTGAATTCCAGATATACCGTAGGAAGCGGTTTGAAACCGTTCAGGGAGAGTAGAAATTTCACCATAATCGTATATTGTCTCAAAAACTTGAGTCAAGTTTTACAGGCCGCAGGTTTGACTGAAGGCTTTTTCGCTTATTCACTTCTTTGCTACCAGCATTTTTTTATGTCTTTGTTTCTTAGTGTCTCCGTGTAAAGCTCTTTGTTTAAAGTTTTTTTTATTCCAAAATCGCATAATATTTTTTATCTTACAAATTATGATAAGTATTGAATGAATAAGCATGGAGTAATCATGTTAATAGAATCAATTTCAGGTATCCGGGCGACGATTGGCGACAGTTTAACTCCTTCACATGTCGTGGACTATGCTGCCGCATTCGCGCAACGGGTAGAAAATGGCACCATTATTCTTGGCCGGGATTCCCGTGTATCCGGAAAAGCTATTTCAGATATTTTTGCCCGCACCTTGCAGTGGATGGGTCTGAATGTGATCGATATTGGTATTGTCCCTACTCCCACGGTGCAGTTAATGGTAGAATTGTTGAACGCGCAGGGCGGTATCGTCATCACAGCAAGTCACAATCCCTTCCCCTGGAACGGGATAAAATTTATCGATAAAACCGGTCTGTTCCTGGATGCCGATCAAGTTGCCGCGGTATTAAAAAATAAAAAAGAAAAAACATGGACATTCAAAACTTCCGGTGAATTCGGCGGTTATATGGAAAAACTTGGCGCTATTGACATACATATAAATAATGTGATGGCTATCACATATGTGAATGTCAAAGCGATCCGCGCACGCAAGTTCAAGGTCGTTATTGATGCCGTGAACGGCGGCGGGTCCATTGCCCTCCCTGCCCTATTGGATGCTTTGGGCTGTGAGGTTATTGAAGTCAATTGCGTACCCGATGGTTATTTTCCTCATACACCCGAACCGCTACCGGAAAATCTGACAGATCTTTTGGATACAGTCAAAAAGCACAAAGCGGATATCGGACTGGCAGTTGATCCCGATGCGGACCGCCTTGCCGTGGTGGATGAAAAAGGAAATTATCTTTCCGAAGAATATACATTAGTCATGTCTGTTGATACCGTTCTTTCACAATGCAAAATTCCTGATCCAAAAGTAGTTACAAACCTGTCTACCACACTGGCCGTTAACGACGTTGCTAAAAAATACGGTGCGGAAGTGCTGCGGACCGCTATCGGTGAGATCAATGTTTCCAAAAAAATGAAGGAGATCGGCGCGGTTATCGGCGGTGAAGGCAATGGCGGTATTATTTCCCCGGATTCGCATCTTGGGCGCGATTCGTTGGTCGGCGCCGCTATGGTATTACAATTCCTCGCCACGGATGCACGTCCATTAAGCAAAAAATATGCTGATCTTCCTCAGTATAAAATGAGTAAAAAGAAAATCGAGATCGCGGGACATGATCCGGAAGAAATATTAGCAACATTAAAAGAAAAATTTGCAGCTGAAAATACCAATACTGTCGACGGCTTAAAAATTTCCGGGCAGAACAGCTGGGTGCATATGCGTAAATCCAATACAGAACCCATTATGCGAGTTTACAGTGAAGCACCTACTGCAGAAGAAGCTAATGCGCTGGGAGAACAATTTTTAAATGAAATCAAGAATTTGATGGGATAAAAACATGAATATAGCATCGTATATCGATCATACCTTATTAAAACCGCAGGCCACATACTCTGATCTGGACACCCTGTGTCAGGAAGCCCGGGATCATCATTTTGCGGCTGTATGTGTAAATCCGTGCAATATAGCTTACTGCGCGAAACAACTCCAAAATTCGGATGTCAGGCTCGCCTCGGTAGTCGGATTCCCTCTTGGCGCATCGAATAGCGTCATAAAAGCAGAAGAAACACGTCAGGCGGTCGCTGACGGCACCGATGAGATCGATATGGTTATCAACATTGGGGCATTAAAGGATGGTGACGAGAAACGGGTTTATGAGGATATTCAGGCTGTGGTTAGCGCGGCAGCGGGAAAGACTGTCAAAGTCATTCTCGAAACCTGCCTCTTAAGCCGTGAAGAAATAATTAAAGCCTGTGAATTATCTAAGCAAGCGGGCGCCCACTTTGTCAAAACTTCCACTGGGTTCAGTAGCGGCGGCGCCACGGTAGAAGATGTCGCCTTGATGAAAGCCACTGTGGGTGATGCCATGGAGGTAAAAGCCTCCGGCGCTGTGCGTTCGTACGATGATGCAATGAAGATGATAAAAGCCGGCGCAACGCGTATTGGAACTTCTTCCGGCATAGCAATATTGAAGGGTGGTGAAGGCGAATCAGATTATTGATTCCTATTGGATTTTCTGTATCTATTTCCTATATTCGCCAGTCAATTATGCAGCCGTGGCGGAATTGGCAGACGCACCAGACTTAGGATCTGGCGCCCTTAGGGTGTGGGAGTTCGAGTCTCCCCGGCTGTACGAAAAATAACATGAATCTATGATATAAAATGAAAAAATACCCCGTATATAGATTGGTCGCATTTATACATCTTGCTCTGCTTTTTTTATTCCTGTTTTCCGGGTGTGAAAAAGAGGCAGTAGAAAGCACAAGCAAATCCACTGTAAAGGCATATCAACCAAATATAGAGCGTTTATCCCGTTATTATCAGGAAATTATTGATGTAAGCGGTGACGCAATGCTGGATACCGCTGTTCTTATTGACGGAAATGACAATAAACTTTTTCTCGTCTGTTCAAATGGCAGGCAATTAAAGATCATTGCATCTTATGATATATCTGCCTCAAAATACGGCTATGGATCAAAGCGTGGAAGTAATATGACTCCCTGGGGCGTACATAAAATTGCCGGAAAATACGGAGACGGAGAAGTCCTCGGTATGAGTTTTTACGACCGTAAACCCACGGGAGAGATCGCCACTATTTATACTGATACCACAAATGTGGAAATCGATCCGGTAACCAGCCGTATTATTTGGTTAAACGGACTTGAAGACCTAAACCTCACTTCTTACTGGCGATTTATATACATCCACGGCACCCATGAAGAGGGATTGTTGGGAACACCGCAATCTAAAGGGTGTATCAGAATGCGAAATCGTGAAATTATTGAATTATTTGATTTAATTGATACAGGAATGGTTGTGAATATTATCCGACCGGAATCCTATTCAGAGACGGAGGAATAATGAAAAAAATATGTATTGTCGGCACAGGGTATGTGGGACTGGTAACTGCAGCAGGGCTGGCTGATTTCGGAAATTCAGTTATCGCTGTCGATATTAATGAATCTAAAATTGAAATTCTGGAAAATGGCGGTATTCCAATCTATGAACCCGGCCTCATTGAGGTTGTTGAGCGCAATGTGAAAGCAGGCCGTTTATCATTTACCACAGATATTGATACAGCGATCCGGAAATCCAATGTCGTTTTTTCTGCAGTGGGAACGCCCCCGGGCGAAGGCGGAGAAGCTGATCTTCGCGCGGTATGGGCTGTTGCAACATCCTTTGCCAAAAATTTAGATTCGTATAAGGTATTTATTAATAAATCAACTGTTCCGGTAGGTACTGGTCAGAAAACTCAGGAACTTATCAAGGAAAAATCCGGAGGGAAAGATTGTTTTGACGTTGTTTCCAATCCGGAATTTTTGCGTGAAGGTACTGCGGTCAGTGATTTTTTAAATCCGGACCGGGTAGTGATCGGCAGCAAAAGTGAAAAAGCTCAGGCCATCATGAAAAATGTCTATCATGCCCTCATTGTCCGTGGTGTACCCTATATTGGGACCAATATTAAAAGTGCCGAATTGATCAAATACGCCTCTAACGCATTCCTGGCCGTAAAAATTACCTTTATTAATGAGATGGCGAATCTCTGCGATATCGTAGGCGGTGATGTTAATGAGGTAGCAAAAGCGATGGGGCTGGACGGCCGTATCTCTCCGAAATTCCTGCACGCAGGTCCCGGATTTGGCGGCAGTTGCTTCCCGAAGGATACTATGGCTCTGGTGGAAATATTTAAAGAAAATGGCCTTCATTCCCGAGTAGTAGAAGCTGCAATTGAAGCAAATGAACTGCAAAAACAGCATGTAGTTACTAAATTGAAATCCGTTTTACCGGATTTAAAAGGTAAAACCATCGCAATATTGGGTCTGGCTTTCAAACCTAATACCGACGATACCCGTTTTTCACCCACAAAAGTTGTTATTCCGCTTTTAGAAGCTGAAGGCGCACATGTTCAGGTTTTTGATCCGATTGCAAGTGATGATTTCCGTCAGGATTTCCCGGATCTTGATTATAAAGAAGATGTCTATAAAGCGATAGAAGGTGCTGATGCGCTTATCTTGATGACCGAATGGAACGAATTCCGCAGTCTGGATCTGGAACGCGTCAAATCCTTGTTAAAATCACCCATTTTTATTGATACCCGCAATATTTATGATCCGCGAGACATGAAAGAAAAAGGATTTACCTTTGTCTGCTCCGGACGTACAAAATGTTACTTATAGGATAAAGATGCTTAAACTACCAACAGCTATCCCGGATGTCATTCATCTCCGACCGGTATTACATACCGACCTGCGAGGTGATTTTATGGAAACGTATCAGCAGGAGCAGTATGCTAAACTGGGTATTTCCATGGAATTTGTGCAAGATAATCTTGTGCATTCCAAAAAACATGTGTTCCGCGGACTGCATTTTCAGCTACCACCCTATGAGCAGGCTAAACTTATCACCGTTATTTCCGGGGAAATTCTTGATTTTGTTTTAGATATGCGTTCGAATTCTGATACTTTTTTACAGCAGGTCCGTATCACGCTTTCTGCCGCTGAGAATGATCAGCTTTATATTCCTGCCGGCTTTGCCCACGGTTACTATGTCCTATCCGAAAACTCCTGTATTTCATATAAGGTATCAAAACCCTATGTGCCAGAATATCAGGCAGGTATCCGTTGGGATGATGAGCAGCTTGGACTGGCAAAATATATCAGCAATCCTATTCTATCGAACAATGATAAAAAGCTGCCTACATTAAATGAGATACTATCCAAATACACATTTTAATATTGGAGTGTTTATTATTATTTGTTAATTTTAACATTATTTTTCAAATAGTATATTAATAGGAGTAATAAATGACCTTTTTAGAAAAATTAAAAACAAAAGACATACAATTTTGCGTTATCGGACTGGGTTATGTCGGTTTGCCTCTCGCGGTCGAAGTTGCCAAAGTCGATATTCATGTTACCGGGATTGAAATTGATCCAGAAAAAGTCGAAAAGATCAATCGCGGCGAAAATTATATCGGAGATGTAAAAGACGATGATCTGAAGGCAGTAGTTGCAAAGGGGCTGATTACTGCAACTACCGATTTTAGTGTTATAAAAAATATGGATGTGGTCAGTATTTGTGTGCCCACTCCCTTAAATAAACTTAAAGATCCTGATATGTCGTTTATCACTTCGGCACTTGAAGAAATTAAACAATACATGCACAAGGATCTTGTGGTGATCCTGGAATCCACCACCTATCCCGGAACTACACGCGAATACATGCTTCCACATCTGGAAAAATCCGGACTCACATGCGGAAAAGATTTTTTCCTTGCCTTTTCTCCGGAACGTGTTGACCCGGGCAATCCTGTCTATTTAACTAAGAATACCCCGAAGGTACTTGGCGGTGTTACTCCCTTAGGTACCGAACATGCAAAAGCTATCTACGAGCAGATTTTCGATGAAATTGTGATCGTCAGCACCGCCGAAGCCGCAGAAATGACAAAACTGCTGGAAAACACTTTCCGTATGATCAATATCGGTATGGTAAATGAACTTGCCATTATGTGCGACCGTCTGGGCGTGGATGCCTGGGAAGTCATTGATGCCGCTGATACAAAACCCTTCGGATTTATGAAATTCTATCCGGGTCCCGGTCTGGGCGGACATTGTATTCCCATCGACCCGCATTACCTCAGTTGGAAAATGAAAACCTTGAATTATAAAACAAAATTTATTGATCTTGCTGCTGAAATAAACACTTCTATGCCGGAATATGTAGTTCAAACCCTTATGGAAGGCATGAATATGCACGGCAAGGCGCTGAAAGGCTCTAATATCCTGATCCTGGGTATGGCTTATAAAAACGATATTGATGACCTGCGTGAATCCCCGGCATTTGATGTTTATAAATTACTGGAAGATCGCGGTGCAACTGTCTGTTACCATGATCCCTACTGCCCAAAACTTGATTGGAACAACAGCTATGTGGAATCTATGCCTTTAACGAAGAAACTGCTTAAATCCATGGATGCGGTGATGATCACAACCGCCCATAAAGATGTGGATTACCAGTTCGTGGTTGATCATGCCAATTTAATTATCGACTCCCGCAACGCAACCAAAGACCTTAAAAATACTGAAGGTAAAGTACTGCGCATGGGCGGCGGCCGTGTTTTAGAAAACTAATTTTAAAATCATTCAGGACCCCGTTCTTCGGAGCGGGGTTTTTTATTTTCCGTATGAAGCCCTTATCTATATACATTCATGTTCCATTTTGTCGGCAAAAATGCCGCTACTGCGATTTTTACAGTCTGGAATCATCCGAATATATGAATGCTTACTTGAAAGCACTGTATCAGTCAATTGAACACCACGCAAAAAATCTGGCGGATAATTATACAGTTCAGACTCTTTATCTTGGGGGTGGTACTCCGAATCTGCTTTCTCCTGCTCAGCTTGAAGGAGTTCTTAATATTGTGTCCCGCCATTACACATTTACGGAACATCCTGAAATCACCATTGAGATCAATCCCGAATTTTCATCAGACCGGAAATCATTGAAAACCTTATCAGAGATCGGATTTACACGCCTCTCTATTGGCATCCAGTCACTAAATGACGCGGAACTGGCCATACTTGGACGTATTCATTCACGGA
>JAGLUM010000474.1 GCA_023134755.1 Fidelibacterota bacterium
TGAACTATTTGCTCTTGGCATAATTTTTACTCCTTCTAAGCCGAGGGGATTATATTCCCAACATTTTTTTTACACGGTTCATGTCTGACGGTGCGATCCCGGTCTGCTGACGCAGCTTCCGTTTCCGTTTTGTGCTTTTCTTCGTCAGAATATGACTTGTATAGGCTTTTTTTCGTTTCAAATTGCCTGAGCCGGTTTTCTTAAATCGCTTTGCTGCACCCCGATTTGTCTTCATCTTGGGCATGTGTGTCTCCTTACTTTTTGGCGGCGAGATAAGCCGTGAGAAAACGCCCTTCCTGTTTGGGCATTCTATCAATTTTTGCAACATCTTCAAGAAGTGCGATAACCTTATCAATTGTGTCTCGACCCATTTCCTTATGAGCCATTTCACGACCGCGGAACATCACGGAGATTTTTACCCGGTCACCGTCTTCAATGAACTCACGGATCTTGCGGACCTTGGTCTCAATATCGTGAGTGTCGGTATGGGGGCGAAATCGAACCTCTTTTACGGTAATAATGTGTTGCTTCTTTTTGTTATCCTTCTCGCGCTTTTGTTGTTCGTACTTGTACTTACCGTAATCTATGATCTTACATACGGGGGGTTTTGCATTCGGTGAAATTTCCACCAAATCCAAATCTCTTTTCTCAGCTATATCAAGCGCCTCGCGTATGCCTACAATCCCTATTAAATTTCCCTCATCACCAATGAGCCTGACTTCTTCGGCTCGTATGGCATCATTAATTCTTTCAGTATTTTCCCGTTGCTTAGGGTACTGTTTCATTGTTCGTGCAATAATATCTCCTTCGAAATTATACACGTTAATATAAATAATAAAATTCCTCTTTCCCAAAGAATTTGACGCAAATATATTGAACTAACTGCCTTAAATACAAGCGTTTTTTAAGATTAATTAAATAAATATTTTTTCGTCTAAAACTTGACCCGAGATTTCGGGTCGGGCAAGCAGGATTAACGAAATTGGGGAAAAAATAAAACCATAAAAACTTGGGACAAGTTTTTATGGTTACATAACAAAAAAACCGCTTATTCAGCGGTTTTTTATATCCAGATTTGAAATATTGATTAATCCCGCATTTCCTCCCGCTCTTTCAGAAACGCGATCATCTCCTTAACAGACATCGAAGCCAATTCCTCACCGCCCTGGTGACGCAGTTTGACCACTCCCCCATCTTCTTCTTTTTGACCCACAACGATCATATAGGGTATTTTCTGCGTTTCGGCTTCACGGATTTTATAGCCGACCCGTTCGTTGCGTTTATCCACTTCCACACGCAGGTTTTTATCGATCGCAGCCTGAGCTATGGTAGTTGCTGTTTCGTTGTATTTCTCCGATACCGGAATTATTTTCAATTGTACCGGTGCATACCAAAGCGGAAATTTTCCGGCTGTATGTTCGATAAGTACGCCGATAAAACGCTCTAAAGAGCCCATAATAGCGCGATGAATTACAAAGGGACGATGATGTTCACCGTCAGAACCGGTATAAACCATATCAAAGTGGTCCGGAAGGTTAAAGTCGAACTGGATCGTTGTACATTGCCACATTCGGCCGATGGCATCTTTGATCTTTATATCGATCTTCGGACCGTAAAACGCGCCGCCGCCTTCCTCAACTTTATAATCAATATTCAGTTTTTTTAAGGATTTACTGAGTGATTTCTGAGCTTTTTCCCACAAGGCGGGTTCGCCGACAAATTTTTCTTCCGGTTGGGTTGATAAATACACTTCATATTCTTCAAACCCGAAAGCTTTCAAATAATCAAATGAAAAAAGTAATAATTTTTCCACTTCATCATTCAATTGTTCCAGTGTACAAAAAATATGTGCGTCATCCTGTGTAAAACCGCGGACGCGCATCAATCCGTGAAGAACACCGGATAATTCATAGCGATAAACCGTGCCCAATTCAGCATAGCGGATTGGCAGGTCACGGTAGCTGGTTTGATGCCGTTTATAAACCATGATATGGAAGGGGCAATTCATCGGTTTGAGGTAATAATCCTGGCCTTCTACCGGCATCACGGGATACATGGATTCCTTATAAAAATCCAGATGTCCCGAGGTCTCCCATAATTCAGCTTTGCCAATATGGGGTGTTTGAATAATATCATAACCTCGTTTGCGGTGCTCAGCATACCAGTAATCTTCCAGCAGTTTGCGCAGGGTAGCCCCTTTGGGGTACCATAATGACAGTCCTGGTCCGACCGTTTCCGAAATTTCAAATAGATCAAGTTCTTTTCCCAGTTTCCGGTGATCACGTTTTTTTGCTTCTTCAAGAAGCTCCAAATAGGCTTTTAATTCTTTTTTTGAAGAAAACGCCGTACCGTAAATCCGTGATAACATTTTATTCTTTTCATCGCCACGCCAATAAGCGCCGGCAACGCTCAATAATTTGAATGCGGGAATTTTTCCGGTAGACACGATATGCGGACCGCGGCAGAGATCGGTAAATTCACCCTGAGAATACAGGGTTAGCATTTCATCTTCAGGAATTTCGCTGATGATCTCTACTTTATAGGATTCGCCCAATTTATCAAAAAAGTCAATAGCATCATTGCGAGAGATTTCTTTGCGTTCAACGCGAAGATCTTCTTTAATAATTATCTTCATCTCCGCTTCAATTTTTACTAAATCCCCTTCAGTAAAAGGTGTAGGTGTATCAAAATCATAGTAAAAACGGTTTTCAATGGCAGGGCCGATAGTTACTTTTACATCCGGAAACAAACGCTGTACTGCCTGCGCCATGGTATGTGCCGTACTGTGCAGCACTATCTCATGCGCTTCCGGGTCCTTCCATGTAATTAAACGAACAGCCGTATCTTTTGTTATGGGACGTGTCATATCAGTCAGACGGTGGTTGACCTCGGCAACAACGCAATTGCGTGCTAATCCTTCACTAATGGACAAGGCAATATCCATCGGGGTCACACCGTGTTTATATTCTTTTATAGTTCCATCCGGGAATGTAATATTCACTGATGACATGCTTATCCTTTCACATTATATTTATCGGGAAAATTACAGCATTATCATGCTTTTATCAATGCTTAATTTATATATCAAAACTATCTGTTAAAATACCCTATTTTACCATGACAACTTTTCGTACTGCTATATCCGTTCCGACAAGAGCACGGATAAAATATATTCCTGTAGATAAATCAGACCCGCCAATCGGTATGAGGTGATGGCCTGCAGATAAAGATCGATTAATAATTGTTTTTTTTATATTTCCCAGGATATCAAATAATTCAATATTTACAGAAGTTTCATCCGACAATTCTAAAGGTAATATACAGTTTGGATTAAAGGGGTTGGGATATACCTTACCAATGTAAAATTTTTCAGGAATATCCACTACCGCATCCGGAACTGCTCCTTCCCAGATATATGAAACATATTCCGGATGGTCAATGAACGGATCACTGTTATTCTGATAACTGTATACACGATCATTCCGTCTGCTTTCAAAATCACTTACCGGATCCTGAGTATGCCATGCTAATAATGTTGACAATTTTCCCAATGTACTGCCGCTTGTCCCGGTATAATCAACGAGCTCCAGATCCGGCTCACCGCTATCTCCTTCATACCGGACTTCCATATAAAACATCATTCGTGCTACATCACCTTTGACTTCATCACGTGGCTCCCATGAATCAGCATCGGAATAACAGCCGATTGCTTCACTGTGTGCTGTACCCCCATCGTCGAAATCCTTATTTCCTCTGTCAGAATTTACGCTTTCATCACAGGGGCGTAAATGGTGCATATCCGTACCTGCCGGCGGAGTATTACCAAAATCACCATGGGATTTGGGCCAGGAATGTTCCCGGTTCCAGTCAGGGTAAGCTTGGGTCTTAGAAAGAGATCTTCCTGTATAGATAAGAATAAAATTCGAAGAATTATCCGGATCTTCATCGGTATATCTTAAAGCGGTCCACAAAAAACTGTAAGGTGATTCCGTATGATCATCAATAATATTATGCAGTGCAGCTTTCAATTCGGTTCCGGATAAGCCGGCTGCAGGATCATAATACCCATCAGGGATCGCTGCAAAAACCGTTGAAAGAAAAAATAAAAACAGGAATATTCTTTTCATTAATAAGCACCTTTTCATTAAGTGGAAAAGTAATAAAATCAATGTGCAAATGCTAACTTTTTAGTTTTTTGTTTTCTGTAATGCGGGGTAATTAGAAAATTAACAAAGGATAAAACGAGCAATAATAAAAAATTTATTTTTTTCCAATGACTTTTACTAAAAAGTTTCTATATTGCACCGTCAAATTTAAGATTAAGAAGGGAAATTATATATAAAACATTATTTAATTATTCATTAACTAATTGTTCAAATGTATAATTCAATAACTAAAAACAAGGAAAAAGGAGAAAACATGAAAAAACTTTTAACGATTGCTCTCATTCTAGTACTCGCAGTATCATTTGGCTTTGCACAGGATG
>JAGLUM010000475.1 GCA_023134755.1 Fidelibacterota bacterium
TTATTGGCCATCCTACAGAAAACAAATTTGATGAAAAATTTAATCCGTTGCAGATGCTTGCCGGCGAACGCGCAGTATATAAAAAGGACATTTTGCCTATCCTTAAAAAAATGCGCACAGCAAAATACGGCGTTGAATCGCTTATTAACTTATATTATAAAAGCCGGAGCAAAAAAGTGAAATATGAATTTTTATGGGGCATTTACCATTTAACAAAGTTGCGCAAAGAAAATTTAAACACTTCTATAAAAAATTATATTATTGAAGCACACCAAATTTCCCGCACCCTGGCAGCCAATTACTTTCTGGTTTTTATAGCTATCAGAACAGCTATAAAAGGATTAAGGTTCTAAAATGATCATTGCAGCATTCTTTATGGGATTATTATTTTCAGTACCCTTGGGGCCATTGGGGCAAATTATGTTGAAACGAACAGTGGAGCGTGGATTTTGGCATGGTTTCTCGATAGCGATTCCTGATGCAGCGGCTAATTTTATTTTTAGCGCGGTTTTCCTGATTGGTATGGGGCAAATAGCATTAATCCCGACTGTGAGAATGACAGCCCAGGTTGCCGGTATATTATTTCTGCTTTTTGTGGGAATAAGGGAAATATTCTTTTCGCCCAAAAGAAAGAGTATTAAAAAAGAAATGTCTTTAAGCAACAGTATGGTAGTCGGCAATTTGTTGTTAGTGCTTGGTTATTACGTTTCCAATCCGACAAGCTGGGCCTTCTGGGTCAATTTTTCTGCGTTTATAAATGAAACGATCATCGTTCATCAGAATTTGTTTAATTATATATTCTTTAGCGCGTTATATGCGCTTGGAGTTCTAACCTGTCAATATTTCGCAATTCTTCTATTTAAAAAGATAGGACGACTTGAAAAGGTAAGCACTGCATTAAAATATGCATCTTCGGGAGTGTTTGTTATTACATTGAGTTATTTTTTTTATATCACAATTCAAGACATGGCGTCGCACTGGCATATCGTCGAACAGGTTTTTCATTAAAAAATAAGGGAGATAGATAATGGAAGAAGAAAACATAATGTTTTTATCAATATTCAACTAAGCAGCTTTTATGTGTGGTTGAAAAATTCAAACTACTAAAGTTATAAAGGAGGATAATATTATGCAACCAATAATTAAATCATTACTTACAATGCCTGCGCTCAGCCTGGCTGATGCTGTTATAGCTAATGATACTTTGCGTGGCATGGCAGTAAAAATTGGTGATAGGACAATCTATCGCACGCTTATTGAAAAAAACATAGATGACAGACCTTTTAAGATTCAGGAAGATAAGTATTATTTGATTCGGAATTTGCTTTATTCAATTAACAGAGCTTTGGAAAATAAAACGATTTCGCCTTCTGTTCGTCACGGACTTATCAAGACTTTTATTGGCAAGGTAATGCTTGGGGATAATCCCCAAAGAAAAATTTTTAAGGGAACTTATGGATTTGACGCTCCCGGTTTTCTGCTCATTAGCCCCACGAAACGCTGTAATCTTAGCTGTATTGGATGTTATGCTTGTAGCTCTTCAAGGGATGCGGAACAATTAGATTTTAATACTTTAGACCGTATTATTACGGAAAAACGGAAGCTCTGGGGATCCCATTTTACTGTAATTTCCGGTGGAGAACCGTTAATGTGGAAAAGTAATGGTAAAGATATAATCGATATTGCCGCTAAGCATAACGATAATTTTTTCCTGATGTATACAAATGGAACGCTTATCAATGAAAAAATGGCACAAAGAATGGCTGAAGTTGGTAATATCACTCCGGCAATATCAGTAGAAGGATTTGAACAAGAGACAGATGCACGCAGAGGAAAAGGCGTTCATAAACGTATTCTTAAGGCATTTGAACACTTACGTAACCATGGCGTTCCTTTTGGTATTTCGATTACCGCAATGAAGAGCAACGCCGAGTTTGTCATTAGTAATGAATTTATGGATTTTTATTTTGAACAGCAGGGAGCTATTTACGGCTGGATTTTTCAATATATGCCAATCGGACGAAAATACACGCTAGATTTGATGGTAACCCCGGAACAACGTAAATGGATGTATGAGCAGGAGCAATACCTGGTACGTGATAAAAAGCTGTTTATTGCTGATTTCTGGAACAGCGGCGCCACATCTAACGGATGTATCTCAGGAGGCCGTTCCGGCGGATATTTCTATATTGACTGGAATGGAAACTGCCTGCCATGTGCCTTTTATCCTTACACGACTGACAATATCTATGAAACTTATAAAAACGGAGGCGATCTGAATACGGCTTTAATGAGTCCTTTTTTCCAATCGATCCGAAGATGGCAGCGGAATTACAGCTATATGAAGCCGGCTGATGAGGTTGGCAACCAGATATGTCCCTGCGCTATTAAAGATCATTACCATGACGCCAGAAAAACTATTGAAGAGACCGGCGCAAAACCTGCCGATAAAGCTGCCGCCGAAGCTTTGAAAGATCAAAAGTATGCCGAAGGCTTAGCAGCCTATGGTGATGAAGTCGACCGCCTTACTCGACCAATTTGGGAAAAAAATTATATAGGACCGGAGAAGGAAAAAATGGAAATTCGAAAGGCAGGATAAATCCAGAGTCTAAAAAAACAATAATCTTGTTAAGAGCGAATGAAGATGGGGTCGCAAAAGCAGGAGATATGGCCATATAATATTTTAAGCGGTGTATTTAAATGCACATAAGAAATCCTTAAATGAATAATAACCGGTTGCAGTTAAGCCGGAGGAGATCAAACAATGATTAATAAAGATTCATTTAAAAGTCTGGAAGTGTCCTTAGAACGGGCAAATCAGTTAATCAAAAAGCTTAATGAAAAAAATGAAAAATATCCGGGATTTGCCGTCGGTGAAGTGGAATATGACTTTTCAAAAGCAATTTTACAAGAAATGAATGAAGCGCTTGCCGAGGTCTTGTCGCATGTATCATCGGCTCATTTTGAATTATCATCAAAAATATCGAGAGAAGATATGAGTTCTGCTATTCAACAGGCATATAAACTTCTCTATCATATTTATGACGACGTCAAGCAGATAAAAACAGAATATGACTCAGCAGACAGCCAAAGGATTTCAATTAAACAATTAAACATTCATTTGCAAAAGTTTACGAAACACAGTGAACAAACCCGGGATCATTTATTCGATGTGGTTAATACCCTGAATGAACCGGTAGAATAAAAATGTGTTTTTCTGTTATAGTTTTAGTAAAGAATTTTTATTTGTATATGTTATATAATCTGACAATATTTTATTCGGAAAGGCAAATATGTTATCTTCATTATCAAAAAAAATAGGACTTGCACTGGGCAGCGGCTCTGCCAGGGGCTGGTCGCATATTGGTGTAATTCGAGCCCTTGAAGAAGCAGGAATTAAAATAGATTTTGTTGCCGGAACAAGTATCGGGGCTTTTGTCGGGGCGTTTTACTCCAGCGGGAATCTGGACTATATGGAAGCATTTGCACTTCAGATGGATTGGAAAGCAATCATCTCATTTTTTGACGTGGGTTTTCCCAGAAAAGGACTTTTGGATGGCGAAAAAATATATCAACTGGTTTCTAAAGAAATCCTTACTGAAAATATTGAAGAAACAGAGATTCCTTTTCGTACGGTAGCTACAAACTTAATGACAGGTAAAGATTTTATATTTAAAACCGGAAGCATTGTTGACGCAGTTCGTGCCAGTATTTCCATTCCCGGAATTTTTACACCATTTAAGAAAGACAATTACAATTTAGTAGATGGTGGATTAATAAATCCCGTTCCGGTAGATGTGGTGCGAAATATGGGCGCAGATATTGTGATAGCTGTCGATTTGAATCACGATCTTGTTGAAAATCAATCAAAGATGAAAAGTCCGCAATCGGTTGCAAAAGATTCTTTGGGTAAAAAAATAGATGATTTTATATCCGGCAGCAATATTAAAGCAATAAATACTCTAAAGGAAAAATACCAAAATATCGAAAAATCTGTAAGCGTGAAATTAAAAGAGTGGACTCCCGACAAAAATGATATGAATATTTTTGAAATCATCGGAACTTCGATCAATATTATGGAACACCGGATTACTCAAAATAATTTAGAAATTCACAAACCTGATATTCTTATTCAGCCATCATTAGGACATCTGGGCTTGTTTGATTTCGATCAGGCGGCTGAAACAATTGAGGAAGGCCGAGTTGTAACAAAAAAGGTAATTGATAAAATATTAAACATGATGAACTCATAATACTAAATGTTAAATATAAAAGTAAAATTTTTGTACTTTCTCCCCATGTTTCCAGAGAAGCGGAAGAGCATTAACATAAAAATCAAAAAACATTTTGCATTTTGGAACTTTTTTTAATAATTTTCGAATAATTACAATATATGTTCGAAAACTGTAAAAGGCGAAAGGATTTAAATGATCGACAA
>JAGLUM010000476.1 GCA_023134755.1 Fidelibacterota bacterium
ATTACGAAGCGGGATCTTACAGCGTTATCTGGAATGCGGCTGATTTCCCAAGTGGTGTCTATTTCTGTAAATTAACGGCAGGTAAAACCCGGGATGTTCTGAAACTGATTTTAATGAAATGATACAAGGTATGATGGAGAATTAAAAATTGAGAATTGAGAATGAACGAATATTTATTATTCTACTCTCCACGCTTTACGATTCATGATTCATGACTCACAAGTTACTAGTTACTAATTACTTCTTCAACTCTTTGATTAATTCGTCCAATTCTTCATCTTTGAATTCGATCTTTCTGAGATAGCGGTGAATATTGATGGCAAGAAATGGCCAGACTACAAGACAGAGAACACCGAGTGCGAACGAAAAGGATTTGAACTCACGATTAAGAATATTTCCCATTCCCAATCCGAGCAAAATGACACTTTCAAAAAGAATAAATAACAGTTGTTTTAAACGGGTTTTCCGGGACCATTTTTTAATGTCTTCAGCTGATATAGTTTTCCGCTCTTCATCATTGAATGCCCGTTCCAGTTCTTTTTTTAAAAATTCATTCATCTTTATCTCCTTGTGCGTGGATAATTTCTACCGTGCTATTGTTGTGCGCGGTTTTCAATCGGGATGCCTTGCGGCACAGTCCTTCGTGCTGACAATACTTGCAGACATCATCATATGGCCTGTCTGTAATATAATACCTTCCGCCAGCAATATGGGAAAAAAGTTTTGAGAGCAGTTTATTAAAGATCGCAATATCAATACTTGTATCGGATTTCGTGGTCGTTTCTGTAAAATGGCCATTTGCTTCATTGAACCAGCGAACTCCGTGATTCCCTTTTTCAGGATTTTTTATTTGTTCATACGTGGCCGATGCGGTATAGCCTGGATAGAGTTTCATGCATTTTAAGGTATACAAATATAGCTGCGCCGAGAGGTATTTCCGAAAAGCCGGACGATCTATAGAACCGGTTTTATAATCGGAGGCTATTACTTCTTTTTTGTCTTCATTGATCATGATCTTGTCAATAATTCCCCGGATATCTACCTCGATATCTCCGAATTTTCTTTT
>JAGLUM010000048.1 GCA_023134755.1 Fidelibacterota bacterium
TTTGCCCTGCCGCTGAATTCGTCACGAGCAGAAGCATATTTTTTCATTTTTTTAATGTTATCACGGATTAGGGATGTAATAAGGAAGTTCATACTGTCTCTTTTATTTTTTTTATTTTCTTTAAGCGTACTGATACGGCTAGTTTATGCGCATCCAAACCCTCTTCATCGGCCATGCGTTCAATTATCGGTCCAAGTTGTTCCAGACCCTCTGGCGTGATTGATTGAAATGTCAACATTTTGACATAACTATCCAAAGAAACTCCGCTGTAATTCCGTGCAAAGGCATTCGTAGGCAAGGTATGATTGGTACCGGAAGCGTAATCTCCTGCGGATTCAGGCGTGTATGTACCGATAAATACCGAACCGGCATTCACCACGTCCTTTATTAAATCCTGCGCATTTCTTGTATGGATGATCAGATGTTCCGGTGCATAGGTGTTTGAAAAATCAATACAGCGATCAATATCTCCCAATAATACCATTTTACTGTGCTCAAGGGATTTTATAACTATCTCAGCACGTTTCAGATATTTAAGTTTGCGAATGGTTTCCTTTTTTACACGCTGCAGTATCTCTGCATTTTGGGTTACAAAAATTACCTGGCTGTCAATACCGTGTTCCGCCTGTGAAAGTAAATCTGCAGCAATAAATTCCGGATCCGCATATGCGTCGGCAACAACTAATACTTCGGAAGGTCCAGCCGGCATATCAATAGCTACATTTTCCGTTGAAACCAGAAGTTTTGCTGCTGTTACATACTGATTCCCGGGGCCCAGAATTTTGTATACGGCCGGAACGGATTTCGTTCCGTAGGCCATGGCGGCTACAGCCTGTGCGCCCCCGACTTTACATACCGTGGTAATACCGATCTCCTTTGCAGCCCAGAGAATGGCTGGATGCAGGGTTCCGTCTTTTCGCGGCGGTGAACACAATACAATTTCTGAACAACCCGCAAGAACAGCCGGAATGCCTAACATCAATACACTTGAGAATAGGGGTGCCGTACCAGCGGGTACGTATAATCCAACTTTTTCGATCGGACGAGCTTCCCGCCAACATCTCACGCCCGGACTTGTTTCAATAACCTCAGGTTTAGCTCTTTGCGAAGCATGAAAGCGGCTGATATTTGAAATAGCCAGACGGATATCGGATTTTAATGTTTCAGATAAAATCCTGTCGGAAGCATTGATCTCTTCCGGAGAGCAACATATTGTATTTAAGGTTACTCCGTCAAATTGCTGTGAATAACGAATAAGCGCCGCATCTCCTTCTTCTTTTACGAACTGCAATATCTTCTGAATCCGTGGGAATAGGTCTGTACGGGGTATTTTTGGACGTTCACATATTTTTCCCCATATTTTCTGGTCGGGATATTTATATATATTCATCACATTCTCACAAAATCATTTTTTCGATATCAGTTATCAGGAGACTTTCTGCACCGGCATCTTTTAATTGTTCAATCATTTCCCAGAACATATCTTCTTTAATCGCCGAGTGTACAGAGCTCCATCCGGGTTCACCCAGCGGCATAATGGTAGGGCTTTTCATTCCGGGCAGTATGCTGCACACAGCATCCAGTTTATTGTTGGGCACATTAAGAAGAATGTATTTGTAATCTTTAGCCGTATTAACCGACTGGATACGAAAGCAAAGTTTTTCTATGAGAGAAAGCTTGCCCTCAGAAAGATTTTTATTTTTGTAAATACCCGCTTCAGATTCTAAAATGGTCTCTACCTCTTTTAATCCGTTACTGATAAGGGTACTTCCCGTACTAACTATATCAAATATAGCATCTGCCATATCAATGCCGGGCGCAATTTCCACCGATCCTGAAATTTTATGGATATCAGCTGAAACACCTTTTTTATCAAGAAAATTCTGTAAAATCGTATCATAGGATGTTGCAATACGCTTCCCTTCCAAAAAATGAATGCCGGTATAATCTGCGTATTTTGGAACCGCAATTGACATACGGCATTTTCCAAAGCCGAGCGGAAGAACTTTTTCAATATCAGCCATTGTTTCCAAGACGATATTATCCCCTACTATCCCGATATCTGCAATACCATCTTCGACACACCGGGGGATATCATCATCACGTAGAAAAAGCAGCTCTATCGGGAAATTCAAAGCGGATGTTTTTAATTTATCACTACCTGTACGTTTTAAATGTATACCACAGTGTTCAAGTAGTTCCAAACTGTTGGATGATAATCTGCCTTTTTTCTGAATTGCTAATGTTAACATATTTTGCCCTTATATTTTTTCTCACCTGTAATAAAAAATCCCGATTCACAAAGGGAATCGGGATATATTTTATTCACAACATACAACCTCGGTTCCCTATGGAACGGTATGATGATGTACGATGTGTAAATTTTGTTTCATTTGCATTCTCTACTTTTTTCAGTTGCAATTTAAGACATTGAAATACAGAAGTCAATTTGATTTTATATTTAACATAAAAAAAACCCGTCCCGAAACTTCGGGGCGGGTTTTTAACTTATGTATTTGTAGTTCAATTAAAAGATGTACAGTCCGAGGGATAAGCGAATAAGATTTGCAAAGGTACTTTCTGTATCATCAGTTTCACCCGTATAAATATCTGTAATACCCTGTACGTAGCGGATTTCAACATCTACCATATCAAATAATTGAATACCGGCACCGAAAGCTAATCCCAATTTGGTAAGATCAAAATTTTCAATGTCAATTTCACCTTCAATAACTGATTCGCCCAGCGGAATACCCACATTAACACCTGCGGTAATAAAGGGCTTGACAATACTTAAATCAATATTGTAACGTGCCATTAAAACTGCGTTCAAATAATTTGTCTGAATCGTGGCGTCTCCAGTAGCACCTTCTATATCACCCTCAAAGGCATCCGGGAGCGAAAGACCTTCTACCGAGAAAAGTGCTTCAGCCTGAATACCCAAAGAGCCGAATCCCATTACGGCAAAAGCACCACCAACAAATCCGGTGATGTTCGCCAAGTCACTGAATTGTTCCAGATAAATTTCATAATCGAACTCTTCACTCTGGATATATGAATAGTTAGCACCTAACTTAATACCCAGATCAAATTGGGCATACGCGGCTGATGCTAACAATACACACATCAAGACCATTAACATTTTTTTCATTTTAAAACTCCTATAATTTATTTTATGAATCTTAACAAATTTAATGTATAGCGCTTATATCACCAAGATTTATTTAAAAAATATTTATATTGCATAATTATGCAATGCTATGTATTATAATGCATTATTTAAGGGGAAGCTTTATAATGAATGAAAAAACGAACCGACAACGATTGATACGAGAATTTATTAAAGATCATCCTGTATCTGATCAGAAGGATATTGTGGATTATCTTCAAAAACAAGGTTTGCAGATTACTCAAGCGACCGTATCCCGGGATTTAAATGAAATGGGTGTTGCGAAAATGCGCAATGGTAAGGGAATGTTTCAATATATTTTTCCTCAGAAAAAAAGTAAAACCTCCCTATGGCATAAATTAGAAATTCTTTTCGATAATTTTGTAGTAAGCATGGACAGTGCAGAAAATCAAATTATTATCAAGACATCCCCGGGGAATGCAAACGGTATTGCCAGTTATATTGACCAGATTGAGATCAACGGTGTACTCGGTACACTTGCGGGAGATGACACAATACTTATCGTAACATGTGATCCACTTATACGCGAACATGTTGAAAAAACATTAAAAAAATTATTTTAAATAGGAGAAATTAATGAAGGAGAAAGTGATTCTTGCATACAGCGGAGGTTTAGATACCTCTGTTATATTAAAATGGCTAAGTAATAAAGGTTTTAATGTGATCTGCTATGTCGCGGATGTAGGTCAGAATGAAAATTTTGATGAGATCAGGGAAAAAGCACTCAAAACCGGTGCTAGCAAGGTATATGTTGAAGACCTTAAAAGAGAATTGGTAATTGATTATATTTACCCTGCTATGAAAGGAAATGCAATCTATGAGGGTCGTTATTTGCTGGGAACTTCCATTGCCCGCCCCCTCATTGCAAGACGACACATTGAAATTGCCGAGAAAGAAGATACATGCTATGTGGCACATGGCTCTACGGGAAAAGGTAACGATCAGGTTCGTTTTGAATTTGGCTATTATGCACTCATGCCTCACGTTAAGATTATTTCACCATGGAAAGACCCGGAATTTCTTAATCAGTTTAAAGGGCGGACCGATCTGATTAAGTATGCAAAAAAATGGAATATTCCGGTAAAAGCATCTATTAAAAAATCCTACAGTGAAGATGAAAATCTCATGCATATCAGTCATGAAGCGGGTGTTCTCGAAGATCCGGCTGTTCGTTGTGAGGAAAACATATTTTCTATGACAGTTTCTCCAGAATCCGCACCGGATAAAGAAACAAAAATTGAAATTGAATTTGAGAATGGGACTCCCGTAAAAGTAAAAAATCTTGAAAATAACACCGTGATTGATGAGCCTTATGAGCTTTTTATTTATTTAAATGAATTGGGGAGTGAAAACGGGATTGGTCGTATAGATATTGTTGAAAACC
>JAGLUM010000049.1 GCA_023134755.1 Fidelibacterota bacterium
TGGGTGCAATGTCACTTTGTGGCAAGTTACAATTAAAAATACTATCATGTCGTTCAATGCTTTGTATGTGCAGTGATGCTGATCCAATATTTCTTATCGTTATTATTAAAGAATCTTCATCATATATAGATAATAATCCAAAATTTAACATTGGATATGTGATTAATATTTCAGGGCTATTGACCTGTGATATGGTTGCTTCAGGTGTATTTCCATAAGCACCCATGTTAATTATATTACCGTTATAGTCAGGTTCTAGGTTGTAGCTTGAATTTGGATTTCCTCCATCAATACAAGGAGATAATGCTTGTAAATGATAATCATTTGAATCAGCTCCGACAAATAGCGGATCCATATCAATGTTACCGTAGCCTTGCCAACCGCCCTGAATATTACTATAGCTTATCTCGGCGGTCCCGTACAGATCGGTACTTCTGTCAAAGATATTAGTTGAATTATTCCAGATAATGCAATTTATTGCTGGTGCTTTTCTATAGCCGGAAAAAAACACCCCTGTTCCGTTATTAATAATCGTACTATTCTTCAAGACAGCATTTTTCCCGGAAAAAAATACTCCCGTTCCGTTATGATGAGCAAGAATATTTTCTAATAATGCTTCACCAGATAAACTCATTATCCCAATATCCCGGTTATATTTAAAATGACAATGACTAACAATAGCACCAGATTCCCCTGAAATACATAAACCCCAAATATTTTTTTTGAAAGTACAAAATTTTACAGTAGGAGCAGATTCGTACGCATATATTGCCGCATCCGATGAATAGGAACCAACAAGTGCTCCCGATCCATAAGAAATAGAACAATATTCGAATCGACAGTTATTTGAATTCTCACGCAAGAGAATCGTACCCCAGTATCCATTTTCTTCAGATCTGGTAATAGTGATGCTATCTTCTTCCGTTCCTATGGCCCTAATAGATCCAAATACAATAATTTTGGCACCTTTTTGGTAGTATGAATGTGGCTGTAGTTTGATGGTCACCCCCGGTTCTATTGTTAAGGTAGAACCGGAAGGAACAATTACTGTATCTTGAATAATATATGGGCTGTGTTCAAGAGTCAAAACCCCAGAAACTTCCCCGGATATAATAGAGTCAGATTGTGTTTCAGTTGTAGATAATATTTTTATGTTTTTATCGAAATCAGAGGATGAAATTTTAGTAGTATTTATGTGTGCAAAACAAACTTGTGCAAACAAAGCAGCACAAATAATAAATAGAATTTTTATTCTTAAGTTCAATTTAATGCCTCTCTGCTAATGGTGATTTATTTTACCAATTTCCAAATATTAATCATAGCCCCATATTTTTCCTATGAAACGTGAACTTATTATATGTTAATAAATATTAAGGAATTATAGATCTTATGTCAAATAGATTTTAGAGTAACATTTTATGAAAAGTCGACAGATCGATCCGTCTTCCCTGACCCCGAAGCATCGGGGCGGGGCCGGACAAGGGGTTGAGAAAATGAGAAAATGGGAAAACGAAGGATTCCACAATTCTCATCCTCTTTCTTCTCCTTTTCTTTCACTCATCACTCATCTCTTATCACTTCTTTCCATCTTTCCTAGCTTCCTTGCTTCCCTGCAGATCGTTAGATGGACGGGCTGTTAAATTTACAGGCTTGTTTTTCAAGTTTCATTATAAGTAAATTCCATTTTTCATTTTCAAATTCCCGAAAAGCAATTTTTGTTTCGATAATTTTAAAGCCAATTTTCTGATAACATGCAATTGCTGATTGATTGAAGTCAAATACGCTTAAAGTTAAAGTAGAAAGTTTCAAATTGATAAACGCATATTCGCATATTTTATTCATTAACTGGCTACCGTAGCCTCTTCCTCTGATGGCTGGATCAATGAGAACTCTACCAATATGAGCAGACTTTTTTTCAATATTTACGTTCATCAACTCAATATGACCAATGCTTTGTTCAATCCCGGTATCATATGCTATAAACATATAATGAGATGATGGATGTATTTTTGTTTTAGCGTATGTTTTTAAAAGTTGTTTCGTATCCAGAGGCCATTTGTATTCCGGTCCCGCCCACTGAAGCAAGAATCTCCTGTCAGGGACCCACCGTATCAAACGGTCACAATCAATTTCTGTAAAGGGTTGTAATTCTATCATATTTTTAAAATCGAACAAGTTATTCTGTAATTTTCCATATACTGTCTTAAGTTACAACCTCTTCATTGGCTCGCAAAGATATTTACACTTGCTTAATTACAGCAAAAACTTGGGTCAAATTTAGGGTTCTTGAATATTTTTGACCAGTCATCTTTTCGTCAGTAGACAAACCAAGCTGACAGGTCTTTCTTTACTCTTTGCCCTATCCTG
>JAGLUM010000005.1 GCA_023134755.1 Fidelibacterota bacterium
TACGAAGGCATTGTCACACCCGGTTTTATCGATGCACACACGCATATCGGCCTTGGCCGCGAAGGCGAGCCCTATCAGGAATCTGAATCAAATGATAAAACAAGCCAATTTTTGATCTCAAACGATCCGGTCAACAGCATCTACTTTGATGACCGTGCTTTTACGGAGGCCGTTGATTTTGGTTATCTTTATTCCTGTGTGGTTCCCGGCAGCGGCAATCTTATCGGCGGTAAAGCGAAGGTAATTCGCAATTTCGTTCCCAACCGCAAAGATGCCGTGATCAAGGATTACGGTTTTAAAATGGCCTTGGGATACAATCCGCGGTCAACTACGGACTGGAAAGGCACGCGCCCGGATACACGAATGGGCATTTACGGCTTGCTTGAACGGAAATTTGATGAAATCCTGTTGAAAAAAGCCAAAGCGGACCATAAAAAGGACAAGGCAATTCGCGAAGCGGAAAACCAACTGGAAAATGCGAAGATATCTAAAGCGGGATTCAATCAGCTGATCGTCGATGCGACCTATGATCATGAACTGTCGTTCACAGCAGAAGAAAATGACTATCTCGACCTTCTGAGCGGCAAAAAAACTGCTAAGGTACATGTGCACAAAGAAGATGATGCTTTGTATCTGATCTATTTAAAAGAAAAATACGGACTCAAGGTCACTGCGGAACATGTTTGTGATGTCTGGCATAAACAAATTTTCAACGAGCTGGCAAAACATGATATTCCCATCGTCTACGGTCCCTTAAGTTCTCTGGGCGGCAAGGTTGAACTAAAACACGCTTACTATCAAAATGTCAAATTATTAATGGAATCCAATGCAACCTTCGGCCTTATGTCTGATCATCCGGTGATTTTAACTTCAACTCTGCGCGACACCTTGAAATATTTTCTGATCTTCGGTATGAGCGAAAGTGATGCCATTGCGCTTATTACACGGAACAATGCACGCATCCTGGGTATTGATGACTATCTTGGCACCATTGAAAAAGGGAAATGGGCAAGTTTGATAGTCTGGGACAAACATCCTCTGTATTTAGGGGCGTTCCCGAAAATGGTCATGGCTGAAGGCAACATACTACGGAAGCGAAAATAAATGGTATTTAATAAAAATCCGAAATTGATGGCCTGGTTTGAAAATGAGTTGCCCGTTGATCCGATCAATGTATTATATCACGGGTATCATGCCCCGATACGTTATGAAATTTTAAAAAATTTCCTGCTGCTCGACCATGATGATAAACAACTTCTAAGTACCGAACAGGATATGAAGCACTCGGAACGCAGGATCAGCCTTTTGCTTGTGCTTGAACGCATATTATACAATATCGATAAATTCGAAGCTTCCCGCGAGGAGGAAATGCTCGTTAAGTTGGCATCGATCGCCAAGGAGCTGCGTTTTTATCACTGCAATAAAAAAATGACGTCAATTCAGAGGGCTCTGGCACTGCTTATAAAACGGCAGAAGGAAGATGGCAGTTTTCCGGTTTCACTTCCCGCCAATATCTTTATTATTGACGCAATTCTGGAATACGGGATTATCACCAATCCTTACATGGAAAAAGCCCTAAAATGGCTGCTGCGCC
>JAGLUM010000050.1 GCA_023134755.1 Fidelibacterota bacterium
AATTATTATCAATCCCAGTGCAATATCCTGGACATATAATGGCAGCGGCGGACAGTTGATCAATGATACTTTTACTGCCGACAGTCCCGGATCCGGTATAATTATAGCGGATATTCAGGGGCACAAGGATACCATCTGCGTTACAGTAATTGATAATCCCAGTTATTATACAGCTGAAACGTTCAGCGATACGGCCGGATTTCACCTCCAATCGACATATCTGAATATGGATGCATCGTATCTAACACTAGAAGAAGCGGGTGCATGGGACGCAATTTCCCTGCATTACGAATATTCCGGGACTTCAGCTGTTGCCTATCTGTACAAAGACATACTGATCAATCATCATGCTGACTCAATCTTTCTTGACATTAGAACCGATGAGAAAGAATATGATTTTCGTATCTATTGCAAAGATGCAAACGGGAGATCATATACCTTGAGTATGCGTCCGCGACCAACAACTTGGTTAAATACCTGGGGAACATTAGGAGGACCGGTAGGAATTGATGCCGCAGCTGAGCCACCGGTATATATCGAAAAAATATATATTAAAATGAAACCCGGTGAAACTGTACAGACAGCTCCTTATACCGGAGAAATATATCTTGATAATTTACGTATCAAACGAGGTGATGCAGTGGGAATTGCCTCCGATTTAATGGCCCCGTCGGATATTTATTTATCTCAAAGTTATCCTAATCCTGTTAACGGAAACTGCCATATTCGTTATCACCTGATGGAACAGACCCCGGTACGTATTGATATCCTGAATATAAATGGACAAATTGTAGCCACACCGCTTCATGCCTTTAATCCGGCAGGTGAATATCATCTGGATTTTCAGCTGAATCATTTGCCATCCGGAATATATATCTACCGTTTGTCTACACCCCGGGCTGTTGTAAGTAAAAAATTATTATATATTAAGTGATGGTCATGAAGAATATCCCTCTCTTACTTAACCATTGCAGTGAACTTCTTGCTCAATGGATAGATGAAACTGCACCGTTACGCGGTGCGGACAAGATAAAACAACAGTATTTTCAAGAACGGCGTTACCTTGGATCGAAAGACAGGCGTTTAATTGGGGATCTGTATTATGATATCATTCGAAATCTACGCTTATATGAATGGCAAATTCAAAAAAATATATCGACAGATACTGATCATGTTCCCTCAGATCTACTGGTTGTACATGCATACCAGCGGCATTTTCCTGACAAAGTGCAAAATATAATATTTAATATTGAAGATGGTATTTCACATTACTTTACTCATTATCGCTATAAAGATCAGCTACCGCAATATCCGCCAATTCGCTGGTCCATACCGGATGTATTATGGGACAGAATACATGTGCATTATACCGAAGAAGAAATTGAATTGTGTTTAGCTGAAATGAATAAACCGGCTACAGTTCACCTGCGCACGAATACAATGAAAATTTCACCTTCGGAATTACAGCATAGCTGTAAGGATTTGTCTCTCCAATCAGGAAATATTTCACCTGATGCACTACGTATGGATAAACGCAGTAACCTAAATCAACATTCTATGTATAGGCGAGGCATGTTCGAATTCCAGGATGAAAGCAGTCAGCTTGTTGCATTTGTGTGTAATCCAAAGAAAGATGATGTTGTGATCGATCTATGTGCCGGAGCCGGTGGTAAAACGCTACATTTAGCTTCCTTGCGCAGTGATAGCGGTACCCTGGTCGCTACAGACCGTTATCCAAAGCGATTAAAAGAACTGGCAAGGAGAGCTAAACGCGCCGGATTACAGCATATATCTCTCATATCGTTTGATGAAATGCTACCCCGCTTCGTTGAAAAAGCAGATATATTATTAATTGATGCTCCCTGTTCGGGATCCGGTGTTTATGGACGTCACCCGGATAAAAAATGGGAATTAAGCAAAGAAAAATTACAAAATTATCTCAGAATACAGCATGATATTTTAAACGATTATGCGAAACTTGTGAAACCCGGTGGATTTTTAGTATATGCCACCTGCTCCATTATTCCGGATGAAAATGAAAAACAAGTTGAAACCTTTTTATCTCAGCATCCGGAATTTGCTTTATATTCAGTATACAAAGATCTATCAGCGTACGGCATTCAGATATCTCATGACAACAGCTCTAAAATGCTGAGTATTCTACCACAGCACTTTCTGAGTGAAGGTTTTTTTATATCTAAAATGATAAAAAAATAGGATCATAAAAAGAGCCCCTTACAAATATAAGGGGCTTTTCATTTCTTATAATTATTTTGTTTATTTTACAAGTAACATTTTCTGAGTTAATTTATGTCTGTTAACAATTGTTTTCAGTAAATAAATGCCGCTGCTTAAATCATTACAGTGGACGGTAAATCTATAACGACCCGCCTGATAGCTACCGCTTGCAATGTCACGAACAACTTTTCCAGATATATTATATAGCTTGATATCAATATCCTGAGTAGTGTGGAGTTCAAACGGAACAACAAAACTGGGGTTAAAGGGATTCGGATAACTGCTTTCTACAATATAATCTTCATCTTCGGCAACCATTATAGAATCAAATAACAGCACACCGCCCGAATCATCAACACATTCAAGCTGATATGAATATGGAGCACCGGGGATAACATCAGCATCGGCATATTCATATTTTATAACACCGATTCCGCCTTTTGCAACTAATGAAGGATCTGTTAAATAACCTACTATCTCAACATATTCACCATCATTGAGAGCACGTTTTAAATTATAACCGGCAATATCAATCTCATCTTTTGTTGACCATTTAATGAGAATATTTTCCCTTTTCCAACTTGCAGTAAAACTTTTCAATTCAACTGAACCTGTAAAGACGGGATCTGGATCTGGGTCTGGGTCTGGACCGGGATCTTCTGATTCAATATAAACCGCTTCAATAGCCTCTGAATAATCAAGTCCACCTGCAAAGGTTTCAGCTTGAAGGTTGAAATACAAGTATTCTGTTCCGGGAATATAACTTGGGAAATATACATTTCCTGAGCCAGTAGATGTGGTTTCAATACGGATATGTAATAAATCAGAAGGTGATAATGAGTCTGTTGAGATATCACTATAAAATGCATTGTAGGTTTCTGGAAAGCCAAGATATGTTGCCTCAAATGTAACGGCAAAACACGTTATTTTTGTGTCATTGGTATTGATAATATCATAAAGTTCAATTAATAATTCAGGATCAACACCATCTAAAATTCCTATTTTTGTCGCTGTGACTTTATTATTCATAACTACTGTTGTGCCAAATACTTCCTCGGGATATTCAACATAGGCCATTCCGGCACCTAATACCTCATTCCCTTCCGATAACCATGCCTGTATATCAAATTCATAATAAATACTGCTATCAGCTTCTATAACGTTTGCACCATTAGCATAAATGAGATGCAGTGTCCCTGTAGCAGCAAAAGCATATGTTACTGCTAAAATTAATAATGAAATCATTAGTAATAATTTTTTCATTTTAATTCCTTTCCTATAATGTTTTTTTTATTATTTTGAGTAATCTATCTCATTCTTCCTCGGGAAAATATTACTTATATAACTGAAATGCAACTATTTATAATTTTTATTTAAAACATTTTGCCATATAATAAAGCGACACCTCTCAAAATGGTGCCGCTTTAGCTATTCTCTCTTTCTCTCTAATATAATGATTAAGTCTATTTAATTAACAACATTTTTTGTGTGGATTGTTGTCCATTAAAAATCGTTTTCAGCAAATAAACTCCACTGCTTAAATCATTACAATGGACAGTAAGTCTATAATAACCTGTCTGATAGCTACCGCTTGCAATGTCA
>JAGLUM010000051.1 GCA_023134755.1 Fidelibacterota bacterium
ATAAGCGGCAGGACGTAAAATTTTATATTTTTTTTCATTTTATCAAAATCATCTTTTGGCTGTCCCTTAATTGACCGTTCATTTTTAAAATACAAATATATATTCCGCTGGACAAGGTTGAAACATCGAATTTTATCCAATGGTATCCTCTGGGATATACGGTATTCAGCAGGGTTTTCACTTTTTTCCCGCTAAGATTGTAGAGCGTAATGTTGACCTCTGCTTCCGTTGAAAGCTGGTAATCAATTACAGCGCCTGTGTGAACGGGGTTGGGATACACGCCCAATAATCCGGACATATCGGGATATTCATCGCTACGCGAAAATTTACTTTTTTGTATAAGTGCTTTAATACAAAAGTTGGCTGTAGTGTCTATATTTTGCAGATCATACCAACTACCGGATCGTTTGTATAGACTTTCATTTCGTAAAGCCCGCGAGGGAACTTCCGTAAGCTCTGTGGCCAGTGTATAGATAGCGGGAACATCCAGAAGAACCGGAATTACCGATGTACGGTCATAGGCATGTCCGCCTTTATCAAGATACAGATAAACATAAAATGAATCGCCTTCCATCAGAACAGCCGGTTCATCAAAATCTATGGTATGAAATCCGCTGTGCGCAATAAAACCCGAATGGTTCAGCCTGGGTATATCTGAATAGACATCCGTCCGGGAACGGTACAATTTTGCTGTATAATGGACAGAATCTGCTGCTGTGAAAAAACTGATCGCGGTTAGCGAATCGCGTCCCGCGGCAATAAAAATATTTACAGCTTCCTGTACATTTAAGGTATCGCGCCAACCGTGATAATCATGATAGTATACAGTGTCGTACGGCATAGGTTCTACATGTTGAAAAGAGATACTTCCCATTTCCGGATGCCTTCCGGCGTGTTTATCATAATAGGAGATCCAGAAATACCCGTTTCCACCCCAGGCACTCCCCCAGGATGATCCCCAACTATTTTTACATAACCAGGCACCAAGTGCGGGTGCGGCAGTATGGATGGTATCGCTCCAACCTACAATAGCAATAGCATGGTTGGGATCGTTCGGATCATCCGGTGGTTGATAAAAACTCCCATTTGTGGAATCATCCAAAAACTGTGTTCCTACATACATACAGGTTCCCATAGCACCGTGAGTCATGATCTGTGTTTTTATTAAATCAATATTTGAAAGGTCATCCTTTAATTGATACCACTCAACATCACGGGGATAATAATAATGGAAGGATGTTTCCCTGCGCAAAGGATTAAATGTATAAGATTGTCCATCTTCATCGCGTACCGCGCCGTCACCCCGGGATAAATAGGCCGTTGTTACAAGGTAATCACCGCCCATATGCACTATCAGTCCCTGCGCCGGATTCATCCCTATGTCCTGATTATAAAAAAGATTGAACCCGTTCCACCAGTCTAAGTGGTATTCCGATAAATTGGGTTCACTCAGAACATCCGTCAGCGGCCAGGTACCCGTACGCATCAGGTTACTTTCCATGGCAGCCATGGCAGCGTGTGCCCAGCATGTGCCGCCCTGCTGAGCTTTTACGGTAGACACATAGTTATTCCCATCTACATTGCGAAGATCAAACTGCGCGGGGATATCATTTGCAAAAACCTGCATGCGGAAAACAACTATCAGACAGTAGATAAGGATATGTTTTTGTTTCATTTTATTCGCTTGTATTCATCCTAATTTCATATTAAAATAATAATCGATTTTTGAGGATAAAAAAAGGGAAATTATGCAACAAATCAGCAACATGACAACAGAACAACAGAACGTAGATACTAAATATATCGATCAAATGAGCACCAAAGAAATTCTTATTGCCATGAATAATGAGGATAAAACGGTCCCTGATGTTGTTAAAAAAGCCATTCCGCAAATTGAAGAATTTACAGATGCTGTTGTTGTATCAATGAAAAAAGGCGGACATTTATTTTATGTTGGTGCCGGTACCAGCGGCCGTTTAGGTGTATTGGATGCCTCTGAAATTCCTCCGACCTATTCCGCTCCGGTCACTTTGGTTCAGGGCATTATGTGCGGCGGTTTATCCGCACTGGTCACAGCTGTAGAAGGCGCGGAAGATGATTATGATGCTGGATATGCAATCGTCGCTGAACGCGGCCTGACTGAAAACGACTGCCTTCTCGGTATCACGACCAGCGGAAGCGCAGCTTATGTGCATGCTGCCCTGAAACATGCCAAAAAAATTGGCGCAACCACCGGCCTGTTGGTATGTAACAATTTTGAAAAAACACCTGATATTGATATCCTGATTCAGGCTGTTGTGGGACCGGAAGTTGTAACCGGCTCTACCCGCATGAAGGCCGGTACAGCAACAAAACTCATTCTGAATATGATCACTACCACAGCAATGATAAAATTGAACAAGACCTACGGTAATCTGATGGTAGATCTCATGACCACCAACAAGAAGCTCTGGGACCGCGGCGCGCGAATTATCCGGCACTGTAGCGGAACCGATTATAATCATGCTATGGAAACCCTGAAAAAATCCGAGGGTAGTGTGAAGACGGCCCTTGTGATGGTTCTGCTTGACATCGATGCAGATGAAGCGCGAAAACGCCTGGCTGTCTATAACGGCGCCCTGCGCAAGGTATTGGATGAAGAAGGGAAAACCCTGAATCTTTAAGAGTTGAAGACCTCACACAAAGTCACAAAGAAAAAGAAGACACAAGGGTGTTTAAAGCATTTTAAATACTATATATTTTTGAGGACACAAATTTCATTTTCAATTGTCCATTGCTTGTCCAACGTCTTGTCAGGCGAATCCGTCAACTGACGGAGAAGACTGAAGCCTGAATGAAATGAAGAGCGAAGACAGGGAGAGTTGAAGAATTTAAGAGCGTAGGAGCGTGAGAGAGTGAGAGCGTGGGAACGTGAAAAAATAAGTGTTGAAAAATTGAAATATACCTGTCATTTCGACTAAGTCATCCCGATAAAAATCGGGAGGACGCATGGAGAAATCTCTCTCTAACAAAAAACTAAGAACCTTCCACATTTGTTCGGCTGAAGTATAGCGTAGTAAAAAAATAAAACTGTCATCTCGACCGAAGTCCCGATTTAATCGGGGCGAAGCGGAGAGATCTCTCTTTACCTGAAAAACATTAGTGAAGGTGACAGTTTTTTCTACGTTAGTCGCAAGAAATTCTTTCAATATCAGTAGAAACTCGCAAGATTATTGTATAAAATACTGTGAATTAACTCCATACCATCCGAATTGGATTATCCGGGCGTGGAGATAAGAACATTGATTTTGTTGCGTAAAAGTATGGAAAAGATTGTGGGAGAAGGATGAAGAAGATAGAAGTTCTATAAAATGTATAATAATAGTTATAAGGTAACTTGCAACTCGAATTTCTACCTTACTATTTTATATTTTTCTTTTTTGCCCATTTTTTCGAGTAAATCATTGATCTCTTTTCGAAGTTCGTTGACCATTATTTCTCTATTTACAGTAGCTTCATAGAAAATTTCAAGTTCAGTCATTCTCTTTTTTAATTTTTCTTCCGCTTCCTTGCGCTTGGTGATGTTCCGAACAAATTCAACAACTCCTGTTACTTTATCCGAATGCGGGTTTTTTATAGGATAACTAAAAAGTTCAATCCACTTCACCGGGGAACCCTGGAGTCCCGGTACAACATTCCATTCTGTTTTGCCGGATTTCAAACAACGAAGAGTTGGGCAAGGGTCACACGGCTTATCCACATTATGATAAGCTTCATAACATTTTTTCCCTTCTAAAGGAAGGTTTTTTTTATACCATTTATTCATTATTCCATTTACATGCCGGATAGTCAGATCAGGATTAAGTACGCTAACACCATCTTGAACACTTTCTAATATACTATTTAGAAATTGTTCATTTTTTTTCAAATCTTCTTCAACCTGTTTGCGCTCGGTGATATCACGGAATATTCCCAGCTTAAAAATACTGCCGTCAGGATTCTTCAGTGGGGTGTCAATCAGATCATAAGTCTTCTGGCTCTTGAACGAATCCCATTTCCCATGTATGGTTTTTCCTGCAAAAACTTCCGAGCTTTTACACTGGGGACAAACTTCCGTTCGATCGGTGAAATATTCATAACATTTTCTGCCCTTATAATTACCGAAATCTTTTTCAAGCATCTGATTTACATACTGGATATCATATTGTTGGTTAATTATATAAACACCATCTTCCATTGCTTCAAAAATGCTGTTCAGGTTGTCTCTTTCAATGCGCAGAACCTCTTCCGTCTGTTTGCGATCAATTGCTAATATCTTTTTCATCTTCTTCTCCTTTTATCCATATAATAAAATCCCATACGCTCACAGAAAAGCGTTTTAAAATCGTATAATTCGTCAATAAATAACCTTAGGCGCGTCATATCATATTTTACATAATTTATTTATATTTTATGCTTGAGCAATATATAATAACATATTTTCAACATCAATAATTTTATATTTAATTTTTCCATAAAGTTAGATTCCTCCACTCGGCCTGCCCGGCGAAGTGGAACGAAGACGGGGCATTCGTTACGATTCACGACTTTCATTCTCCATTGCTTGTCAAGCCGAAGCCCCGACCTCTCGGGGCGAAGGTTGGTCAATTTTTAATTGTCCATTCTCCATTCCTTCAAATTCTTCCCCAACAGGAACATTATAGTGCTTTGCATCATATCCTTAATAACCGTGACAGCACGACTATTGCCCGTGTTCGAACGCAATGGAGAAAAAATAAAGCCCATTAATGAAACCGGAAACTTCCCGCAATTAGCATTTGATAATTCATTAATTTACAGTATATTTTAAAAACATCAGGAGAAAAATATGAAAATAACTAACAAACTCTTAATTGCCGGCATTGTCTTAACCGGTCTGGGTGTTGTCTCAAAATATCTTCTGGACAAATTTTTGCTTAACGATACGGAGATGAATTTTGACGATGAACTCGAATTGATGGATATTGAAGAACCAGCCGAAAAAGAAAAAACGAAATAATGCGCTTTTTTATCTCTGCAGATATTGAAGGCATTACCGGCATTAACAATTGGAATGAGACCAATAAAGGCCATCCTGATTATAGTGAATTCCGTGTTCAAATGACCCGTGAAGTCGTTGCGGCTTGTAAAGGTGCGCTGGCAGCGGGCGCGTCCGAAATCGTTATAAAAGACGCACATGATACCGGACGAAATATTATCGCGGCAGAACTTCCTAAAGAGGCAAAGCTTATCCGTTCATGGAGCCGGCACCCCTATTCCATGGTATGGGGAATCGACAAAAGTTTTGATGCCGTAGGATTTATTGGATACCATTCTCCTTCCGGATCCAATGATAATCCGCTGGCACATACCATGTCCTCCACCATGATCGCTGAAATACACCTGAACGGTGAATTATGTTCCGAATATATGCTGCATGCTCTAATTGCGCGCTCTCATGGTGTTCCCGCCGTTTTTTGTTCCGGAGATGAGGGTATCTGCAATCGTGTAAAAAACGATGATCCACTTATCGAGACCGTTGCCACGATCAGCGGAATTGGCAATGCTACGATCTCTATTCATCCGGACCTCGCTGTCGAACAGATCAAAGCCGGTGTAACAAAAGCACTGGGTAAAAATCTGAAAAATTATTCTATGGCACTTCCCGAGCATTTTGTGCTGGATACCCGTTTTACCAAACATATTAATGCCTACCGCGCCTCACACTATCCTGGTGCTGAACTTCTTGCCCCGCATATCATCCGTTTCACCGCAAATAATATTATGGATATTATGCGTTTTATTATGTTCTGTATTTAAAAGAAAAAGACCTCTCACAACTTGTCCGGCGGAGCAAAGACGTGAACCGTGAATCGTAAACTGTAAATCGTGCCTATCCTACGTCTTGTTCGGCCCCGA
>JAGLUM010000052.1 GCA_023134755.1 Fidelibacterota bacterium
GTCATTTGATCAAACTCTGCACGCTGACGCTGCGCGTTCGGGGCGAAACAGGTTCAAGAAATAAAAAAGACGCATCAATACGCTGGAAACTATTACTTTGAATGGAGTGGTTGAGATGAGAACGAGCTGCCGTCACCATACCGGAGTATATATTTACTATATACATACCGGATCGGATTTCAGTCAGACCGGTATAATGATTTTACTGAAATAACTGCCCCGGTAATCTATAATATTTGCTGCTCCGATAAATATCCTGTCTTTATATTTGCTTGATTGAAATAGCGAATCAGCTGGTAAACAACCGGAATTTCACGTGACATGCGCTGAACGGTTTCATTTCCCAGCGTTTCCCGGCTAAAAGGCACCCGCTTCACATATTCCTGTATGCTGCCAACCGTACGACCATACTTATATTTATAGGTAAAATTTCCGAAAGTATCCAGCTGGACAGTGGGATTTGTAACGTTTGGAATGCTGATATAAAACTCGCTTTTATCGATCCTTGAATCGTTTAACAATTGTGTCTCGCAAAGATAATCATATAGCTCTCTGGCAGTGTTATGGGCCGGATCAACAAGAACAATGTTTTCATCCATAAATGGTTGGTATATCGGATTACCATTTTCCTCATAATGGTATAATCGCTGCAATTGCGATTGAATCTGCGACACGTAAAACGGATAATGGGTACATCCCAGAATAATGACTTTCAGTGATTTTGCCTCTTCTGTATTTCGCAGCTGCTCCAGTAACGATATAACATGATATCGGATATAGTTCTCCACTGAATTCAACTGGACGTTGTCCGGGTTTTCCGAATTGCCCGTGAATAATATTTGGTTATTATCCCACTCGAAGTCATACCGATCCAGAAAGGTTTTATCAATCACTGCTGTAGAATGATCGAAGGATGGTCCACGATATTCTATATACGGTAAGGTTGCGGTGGTTGAAATGTATTCCGGTGATCCGTCAATTGCTCCAGCTAATCCGATTCCTGCTTGCTGAAATACAGACACATCGCCGTCGTGATTCATTGTATTGACATACTGATTGATAGCATGTATATAACCTCCCGATGAAACCGTGCCAGCCGTTGCCATGACCCCGATACTGCAATCTTTAGCAGGGCTGATATGGTTGAACGCACTCCTGACACCAGCCCCGATAACACCAATCACCCCGATATCCAGTTTGGCTTCCCGAAGAAACGATTCAATGGTTTCCTTCCCGAAAGCCGTTGCAGTATTGCAGGCTATGACAATTGATTTCACCGGTACTTTATTACATTCAAAGTCAACAGAGTTTGCAGACCGGTAATACTTGTTACCCAGTAAAAACTGTATGTCTTTGATGATATGTTCCCGCAATAGTTCCGTATTATTTTCAGCAGCATAATTCCCGTATGGCATATTGGCCTGATCACCAAGGTAGATAAACCATTCGTTTTGAAAATCCGGAATACCATCACCACCTGCCAAAGTGATGTTAGTACTATTATTAAAATTATCGTAATTCACAATATTATCCAGAATCGTTAAACCGCCAGTCCCTGAATCGAACACTCCAACGGGTAACATTGATGTATTTTCCGGATAATCCTTAACATCTAAATAGAAATAGCTGTCGGTATCCTTCAGGATTGTTCTTGTTAGCGCGCTGGACTCAGGAGAACCGCACGAATAAATACTCAGGATAATTAATGTACTCGCAATATTCAGTAAGATATGATATACTCTTTTCATCTTATTCCAATTAATTGTATTTTTTGCCGTAAAAAAAAGTTATTTGGAAATGAACGAATAATGAATGGCTGGTTTTTTTCTATCAATAAACTGCTCTGCAAAATACGCAACCCGAAGTAATAGTGATTCATGCCAGGCCGGACCAATAGCCTGCATCCCAATGGGCAAACCGGCCGGGTTGTATCCTGCCGGAAAAGAAATCGCCGGTAAACCGGTTAAATTGGCAAGCGGAGCAAACCGCATGATTTCGAATAAACTTGTCAGGTCTGACTCACCACCGGACAGTGCCTTGGATTTCATTCGAGGCGCCGTGATACCGGTTGTCGGGGTTATGATAATATCAACCTGCTTAAATACATGGTTCAGGTGATTAATCATTCGACGGCGAACACGCTGAGCCTGTATATAGTCTTGGGTACTTAGCGCTCTTGCCAGTGCCAGATTAATACGCACATCTAATCCGTGTTCCTTATGGTGATTATCGTAGGTGTGACCGAGAGCTTGTGCCATTTCCCCAGCGATAGTAATCAAGTGAGCGACTCTAGATAACTCAAGATCCGGAATGGTAATGTCAATTATTTTTGCTCCCGCATGTTCAAAATGTATTAACATCGCCTCACAGGTTTCGACGATATCCTTCGTAGCATGCCGAAACCAGGGCCAATAAATACCAATTTTAAGATTGTGAACATCCTTACTGTTCCAATCATCTAATCGGGGAGATGGCTGATGAATAGTCATAAAATCCCTTTCATCTGGACCACTTAAAGCGGCATATCCGATGACTACATCGCTAACCGAACTCCCCATCGGGCCAAGATGAGCAACACTCCAGCAGAGATCAACGGCTCCAAATTCGCTAATTCGGCCAAATGTGGGTTTAAGTCCTACAATTCCACAAAACGCCGACGGTATCCGGATTGAACCACCACCGTCCGCTCCAATTGCTAACGGACAAAATCCAGCTGCGACAGCGACACCAGAACCGCTGGAACTGCCACCACTGTGATGATCAGGATTGTGGGGATTGCAAGGTGTTCCATGAATCGGATTTAGACCAGTAACTCCGATACCAATTTCATGCATATTGGTTTTACCAATCAATATTGCACCGGTGGAACGCATATGGGCAACCACAGTTGAATCGGTAGACGCTATGTGCTGCCCCAGAAAGGCTGTTCCGGCTGTCGTTGGATAGGAGGCCATATCGACTTCATCTTTTACGGCTACCGGAACTCCATCAAGCACACTAAGCGGTTGACCGTTTATTAACCGCCGAGTAGATTCTTCCGCCTGTTTTATAACATCTTCCCGTTTAACAGCAATAAATGCTCTTAGCGAGGCACTACTTCTATCATTTGATTTTATTGAATCCAATATACTTTGGGCAACTTCCTCAGGTGTAACCTTACTGTTCAGGTAAGCCTCCGCAAAATCAAAAATCGTAGCAGGTTGAAAGCCCGAAGATACAGATGAACCAGTGTTAGGCCAATCCGCAACTGATATCGATTTGGCATCACCTCTCCTGGTATCAACAGAATGAATCGGATACAGTCGTGGGGATTCTGTAACTATCTGTTTCCGGAACCAGGTAATCCCAGCGTTTTTAAAAAGAGTTGGAATTACAAAAAACTTCAATGCTCCCTCAAGCAGATTCACAAACAATTTGAGAGGTAGTCCACTTAAATAGGGTAGCTTTACGGATTTAAGATTATATTTTTCTTCAGGAATAAATTTTTCAGTCATTAATAGCCTCTAAAATTTTTAAAACATTCTCTCAACGAATTTCTGGATATTTCTTCAAATGAAGTGTCTCGGAAGAAGTACAAAATTTTATTGTATATCTTCAAATGATTTTGGACTCGACATACTAAAATATAAAAGAGACTCTGCACATTTTCAAGCCTCAACACTCATATCCTGTGGTTGTTTGATCAAATTCTGACGCTACGCGATTGGGTGCAAAACAGATTTGTTAGGCAGTGATTAGTAAAAGAACAAACGCCTTAACTTTCTTCCTACGTAATACTCCTTAGCTTTACCCACGGTATTACTATTCCAAAGATTATCCCAAAACGAAATGAAGATTCCCAATCAACAACACCATGGCCATGAAATATCATACTATAAAGAAACGAAACGATAGCAGTTAAAATAAACACAAGAGCAAATATCACTATGAAATCCCAAATCCATTTTTTCATTTATAACTCTCTTTCTGGTTTCCAATATCATCTGCCTAACGGTCATCGCTCAGCCACGTTGGATAGAAAACTGCAAATTCTTTGTTTATTCTAAAATCTTCCAGAAACTCCATAAACTCCAAACTAATCGAACAGCTCCCAGCATTGGCTGCAGCGGATGGTTATGACCAACTTTCGAGACATTCTAATCGATACTTAGTACCTTAATCTGGTGATTATTCAAATCAGCAATCCATAGATTCCCTTTATGCACAAGCAAAGCAGCTGGTTTATTCAACTCTTCCAATTTGTTTCCCATTTGTCCTGTGCCTGCGATTGTTTTAAAGCTGCCGTTTTTATCTATTTTCAAAATTCTGTGCGTTCCCATGTCTGCGATATAGACGTTTTTATTTTCATCTATTGCAATACCGTGCGGTGTATTTAGAGTGTCCTGCAAAGCTAATGTTGTTACCTCTTTCCCGGTTACAATTTTACGTATTAAATGTGTTCCTGCATCAGCAAGAAATATATCAGAACCATCGAGTACTAAATCCATAGCGTATTTAAACGTTGCTTGTTCCGGCGGTCCATCCTGCGATCCTGTTTCACTGCAGCCGGCTATAGTGGTTACAATGCCATCTTTGATCAGCCTTACTCTTGCATTGCCCATGTCAGCCACTATAACCTCACCGTCTTTACCGAGAATGATTGCATGAGGAGAAATGAACATCGCGGAATCCGCTTTACCGTCTTTAAAGCCCGGTGTTCCTGGTATGCCCGCCAGAGTGGAAACTTGGTGTTCTCCATTATCACTGAGGCTTATAACTCTAATTATATGGTTGCCGGCCTCTGCTACATAAATCTTTCTATTCTTTTTATCGTAAGCAACACCATGTGGCGATTTAATTTTTGCCTGGCTTGCGAGCCCGTCCTCATATCCTTCTTTATCCGGCCCGCCGGCTATAGTTGTTACTTCACCGTCCAAAGTTGCAATTCTAATTGCGTGATTATTAATGTCAGCAAAAATTACTGAATTTTCAGTGTAAGGAGTCAAGCGGATGGGCTTATTTAAATCCGCCTGCTTGCCGTCTTTAAAACCTGCCTGGCCGCTGCCTGCAGCGAGTCTCATAGTATGTGGTTTTTCATTACTGCAGGAATTAAGCGAAATTAATAAAACTGTAATTAAAACAAATGATTTTTTCATTTTGTACCTCCAATTTATTGTTATTGT
>JAGLUM010000053.1 GCA_023134755.1 Fidelibacterota bacterium
TGGATCCAATTGAAGCACTTCGATCCGAATAAAATTGTCACCTTTCAGACAAGAGGAAGAACCGCTACATCTGTAGCGGTTCTTCTATTATAGGGCCATTTAGCTATTTTCTTTAATACCATATTATCATAAATTATTACATTATGAATACGTAATGGGGAAAAGGAAAAATTCAGGATTGAAAATATTCAGCTAAATGTTGATCGAAGAAAACTTTTTAGTCAAAATATTATTTTAAATCATCCCGCCACGATTTTGCAGTGTCCCGCAAAAAGGCATATTCACCGGGATCATCAGGGAGGGGAATCCAAACATTTCCGGCACCGCCATGAGCTGCCTCAAGAGGAGTACCGCGTTTATCAAGAATTGCATCTAGCGTAAATGCCATATCACCTCGTGGCGTAATAAGGGTAAGTATATCTCCGGGGAGAAATCGATTTTTTACCTCAATTTTCGCGATACCGGTTTGAGAATTGTAATCGCGGACCATACCGACCACACGTTGTCCGGGTGCCGCAGAATAACCGTCCTCGAAATTTTCTCCGTACTGTCGGGGATTTCGCGTGTAAAATCCGCTGGTATAGGTACGGTTGCTTAAACGCATCAAATCTCGCAAATTTTCCGGGTCGAAGATGCGTCCGGCAAGATGATCATCCAGCGCGCGGCGGTATGCGCGTGCCGTCATTGCAGCATAATATGCGGATTTAGTACGGCCCTCTATTTTTAAACTGCATACACCGGCCTTAAGAATATCCGGGATCAACTCAATGGCACATAGATCTTTTGCATTCATAAGATACGTACCGTGTTCATCTTCTCCGATTGGGAAACGATCATTTGGGCGGTGACTTTCCTTTACGTAGAATCCTTCCGCTGGAGGTGTGGTATATTCATAGGGAATTTGCTGATTTTCAATATCGACAATGGATCCACGTTCATAAGCCAGTTTGTATTCCCAGCGACAGCTGTTAGTACAGGTTCCTTGGTTTGCATCACGAAAATGGAGATAGTTTGAAATCAGGCAGCGTCCGGAATACGCGATGCATATAGCGCCGTGTACAAAGGCTTCCAGCTCAATATCCGGGACTTTTTCATGCATTTCCGCAATTTCGTTTACATGCAGTTCGCGACTTAAAATAATACGCTTTACACCCATATCGTGCCAAAAGGATACAGTGGCCCAATTGACGGTATTGGCCTGAGTAGATAAATGGATGGTCATCTCTGGATAACGCTTACGTGCCTGCGCGATCATACCCGGGTCCGCCATGATTAGTCCGTCCGGTTGCATTGAAGCGGCAATATCTAATTCCTTTAAAAAGGACTCGATTTTCAGATTATGTGGAGAAATATTCAGAGTAAAATATATT
>JAGLUM010000054.1 GCA_023134755.1 Fidelibacterota bacterium
AATGTGGGATTCATTTCACAAAATGTCTATTTGCTTTGTGCTTCAGAAGGACTGGGGACTGTGGTTCGCGGCTGGTTCAGTGCCGATAAGCTGCATAAGGCCATGGAACTGGAAGAGTACCAGAAAATCATTCTGTGTCAAACAGTAGGATATCCCAAATAAATCTGTTTGTATATCATGCATTTTAGATTGTTTCCTGAATTTTCTATATAGAAATTATCAGAAATGGATATTTGGATAGACTTTTTTGTTTTTTTTTCATTCCATCCCATCAAAATAAACATTAACTTTTATGTTACTCGAACTTACACTCTATAAATAGAGGAGAATATAATGGACGGAGCAAATTGGAACTATTCAGATAAGGTTAAAGAGCATTTCTTTCACCCAAAAAATATTCTTGAAATAGATGAAAAAGATTATCAACCGGATGGAATCGGATTCATAGGTTCCCCTGCTTGCGGAGATATGATGAAAATTTTTATTAAAGTAAAAGACGACCGTATTGTGGACCTAAAATGGCAGACCTTTGGATGTGCCAGCGCAATCGGTTCCACCTCTATGCTCTCTGTGATCGTCACACGGGACGGTGGTTTAAAGCTGGATGAAGCCTGGAAGCTCACTCCGGAAATGATCATTAATGAACTGGGCGGCCTGCCTCCGAATAAAATTCACTGCTCAGTACTTGGTGATAAAGCTCTGCGTGAAGCAATAAAAAATTACTACATAAAATCCGGTCAGGAAGACCGCATTCCGCATGATGATAAATCCCGGATTATCTGTGAGTGCCTGAATATAACGGAAAATGACATACGCATGGAGGTGCTGGAAGGAGCAAAAGATTTTCAGACTCTTCAGGAGCGCACAAAAATAGGGACCACGTGCGGAAAATGTATCGATACGGCAAAAACTCTGGTCGAGTTCTATGTCGGTAAATATTATGCTGACGATATTTACAAGGGCAATTCTTAAAACAGCCGGAGAATATCATGATTTACCTTGATAACAGCGCAACAACACCACTGCATCCAAAAGTAAAAGAGACCATTATTAATGCCTTGGATTTGTTTGGAAATCCAAGTTCAATACATAAGGTCGGCAGAAAGGTTCGGGTGCTGATTGAACAAAACCGGCAAGATATTGCGGACTTTTTCAACTGCAGCCCGGAAGAAATTATTTTTACCGGCGGTGCCTCGGAAGCCAACAATACCGTATTAAAAAGCGCTACCATTTGCTGTGCATTTTGTAATGATAGTCGTGGCCATATTATTACATCAAACATTGAACATCCTTCTGTTTTGGATACTTTAAAGTGTCTGGAACAGCAACATGTGGATGTCACTCAGTTAAAGGTAGATAAATACGGTTTGATCAATCCCGCGGACGTTGAAGCTGCTATTCGTCCCGATACTGTGATGATTTCCATCATGTATGTTAATAATGAAATCGGCACAATTCAGCCTATACAGAAAATTGCGGATATAGCAAAAAAACATAATATTCCCATGCACACGGATGCGGTTCAGGCTGTCGGAAAAATTCCGATTGATCTTCAAACCCTGCCGGTAGATTTCTTATCTATGTCCGGCCATAAAATTTATGCACCTAAAGGTATTGGCGTTTT
>JAGLUM010000055.1 GCA_023134755.1 Fidelibacterota bacterium
GTATACCAAAAAATCGTTACGTGCTTCTAAAAAAGTCATTATGGTACTCCATAAATAGGAAAACCAACCTTAGCTTACACAGATACGGTATTTTCCCGAAGATATTTCAATAGGGCATTCATGTCGTCCGGTAAAGGGGCAACAACAGACATAGGTTCGCGGGATATCGGATGATCGAAACACATTTCAGAACAATGCAGCGCTTGCCGGTCCATTATATCCAGTAAATGAGTCTCCATATCCCGGTAACGGGGAAAAATGCTGCCGGGTTTCCATGTTCGTCCCCCGTACATTGTATCTCCGAAAACAGGATGTCCCAAATCGCTCATATGTACCCGAATTTGATGCGTACGTCCGGTCATGATTTGAATACGTACCAAGCTCATAAAATCAAAGGACTCCAAAACCTCATAGCGCGTTTCAGCATATTTTCCCATACGTTCGTCATCATAGGCGGCATATTTTTGTCTGTCTTTTTTATGGCGACCGATATTCTTGATAATTACACCGGTTTTTTCTTTAAATGTTCCCTGGACCAGGGCAATATAGAATTTTTCGATTTGCCGATGCTCAAATTTACGTGCCATCAAATTATGAGTAGTGTTGTTCTTTGCTGCAATAATTGCTCCGGAAGTATCTTTGTCAAGTCGATGTACGATCCCGGGTCTGTATTCACCTCCGACATTGGACAACGTTGTGCAACGGTGCGCCAGGGCATTTACCAGCGTCCCTGTACGATTGCCTACTGCGGGATGAACCACCAATCCCGGCGGTTTGTTAATTACAATTAAATCGTCATCTTCAAAGATAACATCCAGAGGAATGTTTTCCGGTTCCACTGCAAGCGGTATAAAACGCGGAATGCGGACAGTGATCATATCTTTCGGGGCAACTTTATAGGATGATTTTTTTGCAATACTGCGGTTAACGGTGATCAGTTCGCGATCGATGAGTTCTTTTACTTTTGTACGTGATATATCCTTGATGGATTCAGAAACAAAGGTATCAATACGGGTTGGCTTTTGGGCTGCCCGTACTGCAATACAATAGGTGTCATACCCGTCTGCTTCTATAAAAAGGGTATCGTCTATCTTAATCGGCATTTGTATTTGTTTTCCTTTTACTGCGTTTCATTTTAATATCTTCCGCGATGGTAAAGATCAAATATAAACCAACACCTACCGTAATACAAGAATCGGCGACATTAAAAATCGCAAAGGGATTAAAAGGCCAAAATCCAAAATCGACCATAATAAAATCAGTTACCTGGCCTCGGGTAAAACGATCGATAAAATTTCCAATCGCGCCGGCAAAAATAATGGTGAACGCAATATAATTGATCCAGCTTTTGGGGTTTTCTTTAATTATTCTATAGAAAAAATACAGAATGAAAACCAAAGCAAAAATTGATATATATTTTAAAAATGGTATGGGCATACTAAATGCCACACCAGTGTTTTCAGCATGAGTAAAGCTCAACCAGTCGCCGGCCACCTTGATATCTTGCCATGAATAATAATCAGCCATTGGCATTTTTTCTCGTATCCAATTCTTGCTCCATATATCAAGTCCGACCAATCCCACAAAGAAGATCAAACAAATAATAAGCAGAAAGATCTTTTGACGTTTATTCATATACTATTCCGTTTTATTTTATAGTTTTTTTTAAATAACTATTCAGGAGTGTTGGAAGCAATGACAAACTCAGAAACATTGAAAGCATCATGGTCACCCATATCATAATAGAAACATGAAGATGGAAGGCCAATGGCGACGTAACCAGCGCGGCCACACCGATTGTCAATCCCAGGGCATTGGTCACGACCGGGCGCGCGACATAATTAAAGGCAAGGTCTACATTTTTAAGTTTGAGTGCAACGGAAGTTAAGTGCACCGCATAATCCACTCCAACCCCAATCGTAATACTGAAAACTATCGCAGTAAAAAGGGTTAATGATAAACCAGAAAGCCCTAGAAAACCATAAAGAAATAAAGTAGTAATAAGTATCGGAACGAGGGAGATCAATACCGGTATCAATTTACGGAAAGTAATAAAAAGCAAAATAAACATGATAACAACCGATAATATCAGAGTGTTTTTCAGATTTTCTATCATATCCTGATTGAGGTCATCCATGATATAGGATATACCTGTAACGACAATAGACGCCCCGGATATATCAGCGGACTGAGCGATTTGCTGCATTCCGGACAAGCTTGCATGATTTATGTCAAAAGGAAAAACGGTCATTTTTACGGCTTCCTCTTCCAGGTTAATCATATACTGCAACGGCAGATCGTTTTGTTCCAGGAGATCACTGATAATGGTACGTTCGGATGAAAATAAACGCAACATATGCAGCAAAGGACTATCAACAATTTGATCAATGGTCTCATAGGGGGATATTACCTTTCCGAATTGTCGTAAGCTGTCGCTAAGCAAGGCTATCCCGGATTTAAGATTTTCATCCAGGATATCGTTTTCATGCTGAATATAAACATAAACGGGCAAGCTGCCGCCCAATACTTCGGTAATGGTTTCTGCGCTTTGTGCCACATCCGTTGATCGCTTGAACATCGATAGTTGATTAAAATCGGTTTTTACCAAAGGGGACCCCCAAAGGGCCATAGCGATAATAAGTATTGTCAGTATATAGGTGGGAACTCCCCAGAGTTTCTTTAATCCTTGTCCTGTGATGAGTGGGGGACGGGTGATTGGTTTAAAGTTAATGACATTTATTAGGAAAAGCGGCAGCACGAACCATGCGGCAATACCAGCGAAAGCAATTCCAATGGCGGTAAATACGGCTAGCTCCCGAACAGCGCTGGTATTCATAATAAGTAGGGATAAAAAACCACCTATTGAAGTTACTGCAGTAATGATCATAGGTACACCAACCAACTGTAGGGCAGCACTTACGGCTTCTTTTTTTCTTTTTCCACCACTTAGTGACTCCAGATAATGCGAAATAAAATGCAGTCCGTTTGCACTACCTATCACAATAGTAAATATGGGTGCTGTTGCCGTAATAATTGAGACTTCTTTACCTATCCAGCCTGCAAATCCAAGTGCCCACATAGCACCGATAATCGCAGGTATTATTGACATTAGTGTTGCTTTCATGGAACGCATCTGTAGGCCAAAGACCATAAAGAGAAGAAAAGCAGAAATAAAAGGATGATACAATAAAAGCTGCATGACAAAATCGACAAGTCGTTTTTGTAAAAAGGCAGTTCCGGTAATATCATAGGGAATTCCTGTGTCCGCCAATAGCGATTCAATTTGATAGATATCATGCTGGCTCAAGGAACTGTCAGCAAATAATGACATGAATACTTTCCATTCTCCCTCATGCAATTTTAATGAGGAAATTTCACTTGAAAAACCCTGATCAACAATCTGATGGTTTACTACAGGACTAATGATATAAGCAATGCCCGGGAGTGCGGAAAGGGTATCGTGTAGATTAACAATTGTGTTGCATGTTTGTTCATCCAGGGAATCTTTTTGTGTATGCAGTAAGACGATCAGTTCGTCACCATTTTCAAAGACGCGGTTCATTTCATCAAAGGCAGTCTTTGATGGCGAATGATTTGGCATGAAGATCATAAGATCAGGATTGATCCTAAGCTGGAGAATACCGGCAACACTCAGAAGCATGAGCAAAACAAACAATACAAAAAAAGGCTTGCGGCCCTTTTCCATAATGTTTGAGAAACGTTGATAAAATGGCATGGCTTTACTTGATTTTAGAGGTTAAGAATGCATTTTTTCCAGATGCCCATGCATAAGATGGTAACAACGGTCCATCAAAGCATGACGATCATCATAGGTGTATTTACTTGTATCAATAGGTAGAAGAATATCAAGTTCAATGTCAACCCGGTTGAATAATTTGCTTTCAGGAGGCATCATTTCTCGCGGGCCTTTCATAACAACAGGTAATATTGGAAATTTATTATTAATAGCCATCACAAATGCTCCCATGCGGAAAGGAGCTAAAAGTGTATCTTTAAAGCGGCTGCCTTCCGGGAAGACCATAAGAGAAATTCCTTCTTTTTTAAGAAGCTCGAAACTTTCATTCAAATGATTTATAGAGCGCCCCTTTATTTTGTTATCTACAAAAATGAATCCGGAACTCTTCATTGCAGCGCCGATAATGAATTTATTTCGTAATTCTTCTTTAGCGACTATGCGCATGGGAATGGGAATTTTCCCAAGTATAAAAAATGCATCCACAGTACTTTCGTGATTTGCGATCACAATATACGATTGTCCGGGAACAATATTTTCCAATCCGTTTACGCTTATTTTTCCAGGCACGGCCAGTGAATTCCATTTTCCCCAGGCAGAAATCAGTTTATTATAAAACGACACCCGCTTAATAAAAAATGAGCACAGAACAATAGCTCCGCCGATAAAAATATTGCCCAGATAAGCGTGAATATATATGTAAATACTTCGGAGGTATTTCCTAAACATATTTTTATCCTTCAATTCGTGTAGTTCCCAGATAGGGCTTCAGTACATCAGGAACTAATATGCTTCCGTCAGCCTGCTGATAGTTTTCAATGATAGCTATCAAAAGACGGGGTGTTGCAACACCGGATCCGTTGAATGTATGAACATAGTGCATGCCCTGCTCGTCTTTAAAGCGAATGTTAGCACGACGAGCCTGAAAATCTTCAAAATTACTACAACTGGATACTTCGACCCATTTCTGACTGCCGGGTGCCCACAATTCAATATCACGGCAACGTGCCGCTGCGAAACTCAGATCAGCGGTACACATCTCAATAACGCGATAGGGAAGCTTCAGTTTTTGTAACACTTTTTCCGCATGCCCGATAAGTAATTCCCATTGTGCATAGGACTGATCCGGGTGAACAAACTGTACCATTTCTACTTTATTGAATTGATGCAGGCGCTGCAGACCGCGGGTATCTTTGCCGTAAGAACCGGCTTCCCGGCGGAAGCAAGCGGAAAATGCGACATATTTGATGGGCAAATCTACAGGTGAAAGGATCTCATTCCGGTGCATGTTGGTCACAGGGACCTCTGCTGTAGGAATCA
>JAGLUM010000056.1 GCA_023134755.1 Fidelibacterota bacterium
CGTTGGAATTAATTCCAATGACTATCCGTTCACGTTGTCAAATTGTTAAATTTAATCATGTCTCCGATACTCAAATCGTTGACTATTTAACATCCATAGGTCAGGATACTTCAAATGCCCAGCGTATTGCAGGTCTCTGCGGTGGAAATATCAAACACGCAAAAACGTTACTAGATGCGGATTTTTCAGAGGTTGACTCTGATATATTGAATTTCTGGCGTATTATGATGGCATCTAAAATTGAAAACCGCTGGGTGACAACCGAGGATATAGCTCAATTGATCGAAACATACACCGCAATGGCAAAAACGGATCCTGCGGCATTCCGGAATAATATGCGATTTATGATCTTCTGGCTACGTGACGCACAGTTACTTGCTGCCTCTCCTGATGCAAAATGCCTTCTTATTAATACCCATTTGATCGACGAATTAACAGGCTTTATAAATTTTTATCCGGCTTTTCCGTATTTTGAGATGATCCGTCTTATTGAGGAAACTCTGGGCGATGTGGATCGAAATATGTATGTACCGGCTCTGATGGCGAACCTGTTTATAGAATTGAGAACTACATTGCTAGAAACCCGAAAAAAGAGATAATATGCGATTAAATAAATTTTTAGCACACTGCGGTGTTGATTCACGGCGAAAATGTGATGAACTCATTTTTGAAGGGCGTGTTCAAATTGACGGTGAAACATTTACTAATCCCGGCGCTCAGTTTGATGAGCTGCATTCAGAGGTACGCGTTGACGGTGAAATTGTTAAACTGAAGTCAGTGTTTACATACATCAAAATGCATAAACCTCGGGGGTTTGTGACAAGCCGGAAAGATCCCCACAATCCTCAGACTGTCATGGATCTATTACCAAAGGTTATGCATGTTATGCCGGTCGGCCGTTTGGATAAAGATACTACCGGTATTTTATTATTTACTGACGATGGCGATTTAAACTACAGCCTCACACATCCAAAACATGGTGTAAAAAAAGAATATGAGGTGCTCTTGCATCGTGCGCCTGAAGGATTCCCTGAGAAGGAATTGCAGCATGGCATCATTCTTGAAGATAATGGGGATAGGGTGCGAGGAATCGCGAAAGCCCTGAATCGAAAACGCACCCATTACCGGGTGACACTCACTGAAGGAAAAAAACGGGAAGTTAAACGTATTTTTCGACATTATAACACGCGAGTATACCGTCTTCACCGTAATACTTTTGCGGGGTTATCCGTCAACGAACTTCCTCCCGGAAAATGGAGAAAACTCACTCCGCAGGAAATAACACAGCTGAAAAAAACAGCCGGTATAAGTTGATATCATTTCTTATTATTTTAAGTGGATTTTAAAATTGGTTTACAGTAGTCCCGCTAGGGAAAGCATGGTTATTACTGATTCGCGATAATTATTACCTGGCTTTACAAGAACAGTGTAAAAGGAATTTAATTTATCACTTTCCAAGCCAATGGTCAGGTTTTTTCCTCGTGTTCCGGTAATATATGCTGTTAGCGGAGATGGTTTTGGAGATAAATCAATCGCGATATCAAAACGTTTGGGAATATTGTTTATCATTTTTTCCTGGATGGGGAAAGGATTTGAGGGAAGGTGGGGATAAATTTCTGTTTTACCGTGATGTTCTGCCTGTAATTCAAGTTCACGGTTTAGAACCAGCAGGATTTGAAACTTCGGCTGTCGGATTTTTTGAATACACGCTCGGGCTTCATAAAAATATTTATGATCCTGGGGCATACAGATACAAATTTTCTTTATATCTTCCAGTTGATGGTTCATATTTACCGGTTGGGAAAAATATAAAATTTGTCTTTTTCTTCGCAATCGGTGAATCCATGCTTTACGTCGAATCTGTTGTAAAAACATTACAAAATATACCTGCTTAGATCATCATCCATTACAATTGATTCAAGGGATTCCCGGACATGGTCTTCTGTAATAACAATTTTTTTCTTGCCATTTGGCGCATTAAACATAATATCATCTAAAATTTGTGTCATAATTGTATGTAATCGCCGGGCTCCGATATTTTCTGTTTTGTC
>JAGLUM010000057.1 GCA_023134755.1 Fidelibacterota bacterium
CGGTGGACTGCTGATCCTGTATGTTGTATTCATCAGGTTTTGCAATACCAATACGCCAGGATTTTCCGTATTGTGTTCCCTGCGCGCTCACTTCTCCCCCGATTTCCACAAGCAGGTTTTCATATTCCAGCATCTTGATCTCGGAAACAAGCTCATCAACTCCGTAGCCTTTTGCGATTGCGGAATAATTGAGGGTTATCAGGGAATCCTTTTTCAGAATACCATTTTTCAAAATACGTATTTTATCCATTCCTACATGTGTTAATGCGTTGTTAATGACTTCCGCATCCGGTTTTTCCAAGGTAGAGGTATTCCCAAATCCCCAGAGACCTACCAGGTCCGTCACAGTGGGATCAAAAGCACCATTTGATGCAATATAAATGCTTTCAGCCATAGAAGATACGTAGATAAACTGCGAGGAAAGCGGGTATGCTCCTGCTTCTTTGTAGTCATTAAAACGTGATATTTCGCTATTCGGGTCATAAAGGTTCAGACTTCGATTTACACGGGTAAGTGCCACATTGATGGCCATCTGAATGCGCTCTTTATCATGCTCTGAGGTAACTCCACAGATCTTGACGGTATACCAGGTGCCCATGGTTTGTCCATTCAATGTTAAAACGGGTTCCTGTGAACATCCCGACAGCAGAAAAATACCCGGCAGGAGCAATAAAAAAAGATATTTAATGAGATATTTCATATGTTTCATCTTCTTCCCAGATTTAATATTAGTCATTGAAATTTACAAATATTTTCCACATTTTCAAGCATGATGAATATAGGGAGTTCACATGAAAAAATATACACGAATTATATTTCATATTCTTATTGTTGGATTCATTTTTATGGGGTGTAGTCAGCAAAAACTCGGATATAAACCGCTTGAAGACATTCTTCAGGATGCGGTAGCGGATTCCGCCTGGCCGGGTGCCGTCATGATGGTCGGCAGGGGTGACGATATTGTTCTCCTTAAAGCGGTTGGATACCATACTTATGCTCAAAAAAAGCCAACCAAGGAAGACGATATATTTGATTTAGCCTCAATTTCCAAGACTGTCGGTACTACCTCCGCGGTCATGAAACTGCTTGAAAGCGGGAAACTCCGTCTTGATGATCATGCAGTAAACTATGTCCCGGAACTCCGCGGTCCGACAGCGATACAGAGTATGTTAAAGAAATCCATTACCATTAAACACCTTTTGACTCATACCGCGGGTTTTGAACCTTTCCGTTTATTTTATGAGATGGACTGCAGTGTTGAAGCACGCTGGGACAGTGTGTTTCAAAGTGAGCTGTTGACTAAACCGGGTGACAAAACTGTCTATTCGGACATTGGTTTGATGATCCTGGGCAAAGTGGTTGAAAATATTACCGGAATGCCGTTGGATGATTATCTTGAGCAGGAAATTTTCCAACCGCTTGCTATGGATGACACCGGTTACAATCCTCCGAAATCCCTAATGCCGCGGATTGTCCCTACTGAAATAATTTCTTCGCAGGGTGGATTGATCTACGGCTGGGTACATGATGAAAACACCTACAGTTTAGGAGGTGTTGCAGGACATGCCGGACTCTTTTCAACGGTCGCGGATCTAAGCCGCTTTTGTCGAATGATGCTGTATGGCGGCGAATTGGATGGGATCCATATTTTTCAATCGGAAACAATTGATCTCTTTACAAGCAGCATCTCCTCTGAAAGCTCCCGCTGCCTCGGTTGGGACAGTCCGGAAGGTGAAAGTTCGGGCGGAATATATATCCATTCCCGCAGTTTCGGTCATACCGGTTATACCGGCACCTCGATGTGGATTGACCCCGAAAACAATGTATATGTTATTTTGCTGACCAACGCGGTTCATCCTGACCGCTCTTATAAATATCCAAATTATTTTGAATGGCGGCAATTGCTGCATTCGGTCGCATACGAGGAACTTGGATTAAGCACACGAAATCCGAATTTATCGCTTAAACAACGTTGGGTAGAAAAATTCGGCGTTAAGCATTAAAAAATACAGCTATCGGTTTTTAGCTAAAGGCCTCTCATAATTTGTCCGGCGAAGTCCTGTCGAAGCTTCTGGGCGTAAACGGGACGAAGACGGAAGGCACAACACCGCTTTACTCATAACTTATAACTCCTATCTTCTTGTCTTCTATCCCATTTATCGTTACATTCAGCCTTAATGTATTGTCACATTAATTAATATAAATAACGACTTTAAGGAGACGCTAATATGATAAATATTATTTGGCTTTCAATGATTGTTATTGCCGTGGGTGTTGCGGGCATTCGTTGTCTTGGTATTACGATATCGCCTTTGGGCATTTATTTTGTGCCTTCGTTCGAGCCATTAAGCCAGCTGACAAATGGTGTGTTTGAATACTCAAAATTTGCTGTGGAGCTTGCTATCGGACTGGTAGGACTTATGGCTCTTTGGCTGGGAATTATGAAAATAGCTGAAAAGTCGGGTTTGATCACGGTGATCGCCCGCGGCTTACGTCCTGTTATGGTAAAGCTGTTCCCGGAAATTCCTCCGGACGACCCGGCTATGGGATCAATCATTATGGCTTTGTCTGCTACGATGCTTGGACTGGGAAACGCCTCCACCCCGCTTGGATTAAAGGCTTTTCAGGATATGCAAAAATTAAATAAATATAAAAATATCGCGACGGATGCCCAATGTACCTACATGGCTATGAGCACGTCGAGTGTTACCATTATTCCGGCAACCATTATCGGGATCCGTGCCGCGGCCGGATCCAGCAATCCTACCGATATTATTGCTCCGGTAATTATTGCTACGGTAATTTCTACTACAGTTGCTGTTATTATGTCCAAATTTTTGCAGCGTTTACCCCGTTATCAGGTAGAAAACTTTATAAAACAGGATGAGGAGAATAACAATGAAAAATCTTAAAAGGAAAATTATTCTCTTTATTGTTCTCGCCATATTGTTTGCATCATTTTTTATCTTTTCATTTACTGAGGTAATGATGGCTATTTCTGTAATAGCCATCCCTATGATCATTGTTATTATTCCAATCTATGGACATGCAAAGGGAGTTAAGGTTTACGAAGTCTTTACGGACGGTGCAAAAGAAGGCTTTCAGGTTGCATTGCGCATTATTCCTTTTCTGGTTGCCATCTTTTTGGCAATTAGCGCTTTTCGTTCTTCCGGAGCCATGGATATTCTTACATGGATCATATCTCCCATTACCAACAGTATCGGAATGCCCGGTGAAGTGGTTCCTATGGCTCTAATGCGTCCTCTTTCCGGAAGCGGCGCGCTGGGAATTATGGCCGAACTTATTACAACCCATGGCCCTGATTCATTTATCGGCCGACTGGCTTCCATTATGATGGGATCTACGGAAACAACATTTTACATTTTGGCCGTATATTTTGGTTCAATCAATGTAAAACAGACTCGTCATGCACTGCCCGCAGCTCTAACTGCAGACCTCGCCGGTATGATTGCTTCCGTTGTTGTCTGCCATGCGATTTTTGGATAAAAAACGCAAGTATAAATTAAACAAACAATATAAAGGTACCGCTAAAAATCAGCGGTACCTTGTTGTTTATATTTTGTTTTTATTATTCCGCTGTGTCTGGTGTTTTATTCCAGAACACAACAGCTGCCATGGCACCAAAGGCCAAGATTGATTCCACCCAGGGATGTAGCTTTGGAAGTACGGACTCCAACAGGTTGAACTCCAACATAAAAACCATTGCTATCAGCAAAATAACAGAAATAATTTTTTTCATTTTTCTCCTTAGATCATAACGATTGCCAATACGGCATAGGTTGATGTTTTGACTGCTTCACCAACAGCCCGTCCGATTATTGTCCATACGCGTCCATCTTCTCCGGGTTCAGTATCGCGAAATCCTTCCAGGGTGCCTATCACGGCACCGGCACCATCAATAATACCAACAACACCCACAATACCCAATGTGTGTTTTCCCATACCGCCAGATACGACTTCCTCCCAATCCTGCATATGTTCATCCCAGTAAGCAATAGAATGAATAATTGTACTCAATCCATACATAACGGATATTTTTTCTTCCTCATTTTCGATAGAAGTATCGATATAGAGATACAGTTGCTCAAGTTTTTCTGCCTTTTTCTCAACGCTGATATAACTGTCTAAAATCACACTCATCGAGTCAAAAACGCCTTGGTGCTTTTGAATAATGTCAAGACTGTCGCCCAGGGCATCAACGATATCAGCATTTACCGTAGATTTGGAAAACAAACGGGATTGATTTAAAATATCTATGATAATCTGCTCGCTATAGATATCATTACCCAGTGAAAGCGGTGTTGCCAGCAAGGGTGTGTTTGCTCCGTTAATATAATCCGCCGCCAATGCCCGGCAACCGCTCAATGTTGACGGAAGCTGCTGAGCCGCCTTTTGTATTACAAATTTCTGATACACTAAATGAACCGCATGATTATGTGCCTGACCGATTACAGCATACTCATTACGTAATTGATCTAGTCTGCTGATCTCTACTCCGCTTGATTCCCCGCAGGATATCAATAATCCTATAAGTAAAATAAACAGAATAATAATTGAAATTTTTTTCATTGGTCTACCCCTCTTTATTGTTAACAATTTATAAAGTACAAATAAGTATATTTTTATTTTAGGGTGGAAGAAAAACATGGCACATCAGCTGTACGATATGGATGTCACGGATGGACCAATATCGTAATTGATGTTTCATCATCTCCCCCTTTTTAGGCTATATTTTGTGAAAATGTAGGACAGGTAACGGTTTCAAACAAGAATAATTTTTGCCCTGTGATAGTGATCACATTTATAAAAATAAGAAAATAATATACCTTGATTACTTGCGGCTTTTTTTATTGCCAACGGTTTAATTTCTGTTTATATTAGCTGGCTTTTGGATTCCGGAGTGGCTCAACGGTAGAGCGGGTGGCTGTTAACCACTAGGTTGTAGGTTCGAATCCTATCTCCGGAGCAAGGTATCAAAGCTCTGTTTACCAACAGAGCTTTTTTTATTGTACGGTTTAATATAATACATTCTGTGCAAGCCTTTTACACAGCTAAAAAATATCTTGAAATTGACATCTTTTCTTAACAATTTTCAATATCTTGACTTAATGAACAATTTATCGTATTTTTCATTATTAATTACGAGGAAAATATGGCAAAAAAGAAACTTTATCGCTCTATTGATAATGCAATGGTCGGAGGGGTAATGGCAGGTATTGCCGATTATCTTAACATAGATGTAACCCTTGTCCGTGTTCTGTACGTATTTATTTCCATTTTCTCAGCTGTCTTTCCCGGGGTCTTGGTTTACTTGATCTGCTGGGCTATTATTCCCAGTAAAAATATCTTTGATTAATCTTTTCGTGGAGTGGCAACGACTAAAATATTCACGATTTTAGCGCCTGCACGTTTCAGAATTCGTGCTGTCTCCATCGTTGTCGCGCCTGTAGTAAATACATCGTCAATAATACATACCCGTTCTGGAATATACGTTTTGTTGCGCAGGCTGAATGCATTGTAAATGTTTTCCTGTCGTTGCGTTTTGTTGAGCTGGGTCTGAGTCTGTGTATTCCGACAGCGTTTTAATGCCCGCTTCATTACCGGAATTCCCCATACGGATGCCAGGCCGCGGGCAATGTGAAATGATTGATTGTAGGTTCGTTCCCGGCGACGGACATGGTACAAAGGCACTGGAATTAATGCTTCACTTTCAGCAAATTGGGTGGATTGGTAATGATTTCCCAGGCAGCGGCCCAGAAATTCTCCAATAAACGGCATATCCTGATACTTTAATTGATGTAGCAGTTTCTGGATATGTTCATCAAAATAAAACATAGCAGATACATGATCTGCCGGATGATCCGTATGATATGCAACAGAATCGGGACATTTGTCAAATACCGCACATTGGCGGTAACATGCCTCACATAAATACGGGGTCTTATCGGACAGCTTGCCGCAAATACAGCATTGCGACGGAAAAAACCAGTCTATAATTGAAGAAAATCCCTTAGTAATCCTTTGCCCCGGCTTGAATAACAGCCCGCCAGTTTGCATTGTATACTTCCCCCTCCATATTACTATGTATCAATTCAAGATACCCTCGTCCCTTGATATCGCAAAAAACAAATTTAACTTCACCGCGCAGACCTTCATAGAGCCAAATTTCATAACTTTTCGTTCCTCCGGTGAATTCGGAGCGTTGGATTTCCGTGGGATAACCATATTTTAATAAGACCCGGCCGCGATCGGTTTTTATACCGTCCTTAAAATGCGTGTAGTGCTGATTGGCATATTGCACCCGTTCCATCATTTCAAAATAATATTCATTTATCGCCGTACTCATATCCGTATCACGTTTTTTCCAAAATTGAATTAAAACTTGTTGTTTTCCCTCCAGACGACTCTCCCGATAGCTTTTTATTTCCTTCTGCGTCATTAAGGGCTTAAAAATAGAAAACATAGAGTCCAATTTCTCCGTATTTAGCCGGGTATATTCTTCATACACAAATGCATCAAGATCAGTATCCTGTGTTAGATAAATACGCTTTCTGGCATTTACCTCCTGGCCGGAAAATTCATCGTAAATGCTGACATGGTAATCATAGATACCCGATTTAAGATTACGGACATCCATATAATCAATGACAATATCGAACATGCCGGGCGCAACGGTTTCTACGGCCTCATTTTCAATTACGATTTTATCATTTAAATCGCGAATACTGCTTTTACAGGTATATTTTTCGCCTGCATGGAGCTTGTAGACTTCAAAATATGTATAAAAAATGCCGTTTTGTTCATCAAATTCCGGATTGGCAAGAGGGACAATATCGTACATCCCCAATTTTGTAAATTTATTTTTTTTCTGGGTTCTCCCCACATAGGAAGCAACTTCAATGTCACTTACCGTAAGCCGGGAAACATCAAATGCTCTCACCTTGAGATCCATTGAACGTTCCGATGTATTTCCGGAATAAAAATCCCTCACTGTAGTGTTCAAAACGTATATCCCGGGAGATAAATGCAGCGATACCAGTTCGGGAATAAAATCATTTACCGAAATTGTATCTCCGGGGCTACAGACATCCTCAACGGCAAGGGTTTGCGCAAATACCCGTTGTTCCTCTTGGTAAATATTGACAGCAACAAAAAATTTTCCTTGTAATTTATTACCTGATCTCTGCCACTTCATTGCCTGACGCGGAAACATGAAATACAGTTCTACAAAGGGCGTCTCCTGATCATAGAAAGATGCATAATCTACATAAAACCGAAAATCGTTTGCTTGTAGCAGACTTGCTATTGTAAGTACGTATATGAGAATTATTTTTTTCATTTTTATTTTTCTAGTTAATATTTTCAAGTTCACTATCCTTAAATTTAACCGAAACAATGCTGGAAACTCCTTCTTCTTGCATGGTGATCCCATAAAGGTAATCACAGGCATGCATGGTTAGTTTATTATGTGTTACGGTAATAAACTGTGTTTTATCGGAAAAATGCTCCAGAGCCTTGGTAAATCGTTTTATGTTGATATCGTCCAGTGGGGCATCGATCTCATCCAGGATACAATAGGGAGAAGGTTTCACCAGATAGATAGCAAATAACAGTGCAATTGCAGTAAGCGCTTTTTCGCCACCGGATAATGCACGCAGGGATTTCATCTGCGGCCCCTTAGGTCTGGAAAAAATTTCCACCTCAGCTTCCAGAGGATCCGATGAGCCTTCTAACCGAAGATCACATGCGCCATGCTCAAAGAAAAGTTTATACGTTATTTTATAATTTTCCCGGATTTGTGTAAAAACTTCTGTGAACTGCCGACGTGCTTCAGTATCTAATTTATCAATGGTTTCGGTAATACTTACCTCTGCACCCACTAAATCCGCACGTTGTTCTTTTAAAAATTCAAAGCGTGTGGATTGCTCATTGTATTCCTCACGAACAGCCATATTAATTGGACCGATAAGCTCAATGCGATGTGTCAATTTTTGAACTTTTTTTTCCATTTCTTTCATGTCCATATCCATGGGTTCGTACGGGCGTTTTAGAATATTAATATGATAGCGGTCAAACATCCGTTCTTTTAACTGATTTTGGTGCATATGCAGATCATTGGCCCGGATTTCCAAATCACGAAGGGTTTCAAAAACATCTTCACGGCTGCGATGATGCTGCGTAATGGTTTCTTCCACCTGATAGATCTGACTGCGTTTTGTATTTAGTATTTTATAAACATCATCCCGTTTTTTACGTTCTTCCTCGCGTTGGGATTTTAAGGTATCCAAAATTTCCTGCAAGGAGTCCATGGTTGTTTTACCTTCAGTAATAAGCACCTCAAGATCCAGCGTCTGTTCATTTATTTCTTCAAGACGTTTATTTAACTCATCGATAGTAGCACAGGCGTTATTATATTGAAAACGAATATTATCTTTTTCTTTTTCACGCGCGATCAACGTTATCCGCATATCCTGCACCTGATTGTTCAGAGTATCACGTTTATCCATAATTTTATCATACTCAAAATGAAAACGATCCAGATCAGATTTTGCCTTCTCTTCTTCCGTTTTAGCAGTATGTATCTCATCATCGCAGGCACTTATCTGTTTGTCAATATCTAAAATACGTTTTGCGTAATTCTGGACCTTCTTATCGATTTCATCTATACTGTCATTCTGGTGCTCCACTGCATAACTAAGGGCACTCATCTTTTTCTCTAATTCCAGATGTTCCTGCTGCAGGGTTTTAGATCGGCGGGAATATTCACCGATTTCTTTAATGCAGGACTGCCTTTCTTTCTCCAGTTTTTTTAACCTGGACATGCTTTCATCCAAGACTTTTTTGAGATGTTCTGCTACTGTGTCAAGTTCTTTGATCTTATCCTGTCGCCCGATTACTTGATAATGCTGTTTTGATTGCTTTCCGCCCTTGATCATGGCACGCTGGTCCATATAATCACCATCCGGAGTAACATAACGGAAGCGGCTGTCTTTCAGAGCATCTTCCGATAGATCTCTGAGAGATTTTACAATAATGACATTCCCTAAAAAATAATCGATTAGTAGCTGATTTTCTGTGTCAGCACTCACAACATCCACTGCGTGTGTAATTATATTAGCATCCTTGAAAGGAATTTTTATCGGCGGTTTACCCCTTTTCCGCATTACATCCATGGGGGCAATGCTGACCCGTCCGCGTTGGGACTGCTTTAAAGCATCAATAACATCCATCGCATCAGATTTACTGTCTGCCACCAGATATTTCGCCACATTCCCCAGCGCAATTTCAATTGCGGTGGTATGGGCTTTTTCTACAGTTATTAAATCAGCTACCGTACCGCGGATACCTGGATGTTTTAAGGTCTTCATTACATATTTTACACCTGGATTGTAGCCCTCCAGCGTTTCAACCAGATCTTGATAAAAGGATGCTTCATTTCGGTTCCGCTCATAGGCTGTCTGCTGATGAATGATATCTTGATTAGTGTCATGAATACTGCTATCCAGATGGCGGCGTTTTTGTTCTGCTTCTTCAACACCTTCATTGATATCAGAAAGTAATTTTTCCGCTTTCGCCAGTTCCTTTTTTAGGGACCCGGTCTGATCTTTCTGTGTGTCCGAACGCAAAACAAGATCCTCTCGCCGTTGCATTTCCTCGTTCTGCAGATGAATCAGTTGTTTCCGTTGGTCGCGCAAACGTAAAATTTGTTGTTGAATATCGGCAAGCCGGTACTGTCTTTCACGTACATCCTGGCGCAAATCGTCCAGTTTTGCTGACGCGTTCTGATATATGCCATTGATCTCATCAAATTCTGCACGCGTAGCATCAAGTTCCTTGCGCATCTGTATTAATTCGGGGTCGTCCTCACCCAGTTGAGAGGAAAAGGTTTCTTTTAATTCTGTACTGGTCAGGAGGCGTGATTGTGCCTGTTCCTTTTCTTTAAGAAGCCGTTCCTTATTTCGATGCGCATTAGTAATTTTTTCTTGCCAGACCAAGCGTTTCGATGATTCGGTATTTATGTTCTCATTTACTTTCTGCAGCACATCATTGATATCCTGCATCTCTTTTTCAATCTCAACCAGCTTCTTTTTATAGCTGTCCAGCATAGCTTCTTCAATGCTTAGCTGCTTGCCACTTTCTTCATTCTGAAGTTCGTTACTTGAAAGCTGTTTTTCCAGCGGAACAACTTTATCCTCATATTCATACCACTTGGCCTGAGAAAGGGTAATATCGAGTTTTTTTAATTCCTCGGCATAGTCTTCATAGCGTTCATAGCGACCTAGCTGGCGCTTCAAACTGCGAACTTTATTTCCAATTTCAAAAATAATATCTTCAAGACGCATCAGATCTTCCTTGGTGGCATCAAGTTTGCGCCTTGCGCTTTTACGTTGGATTTTATACTTGGTGATCCCGGCAGCTTCTTCAAATAGTAATTTGCGCTGGATTTTATCTTCATTCAGGATTTCTTCTACCATTTTTAATTCAATAACGGAATACGCGTTACTGCTCATACCGGTATCCACAAAGAGATTCTGAATATCTTTAAGCCGTACCGGCACTTCATTTAACAGGTATTCACTGCTGCCATCACGATACAAGCGTCTACCTATTTGGACATCCGTGTAAGCAATTCCAAGAACACCATCATCATTATGAATGGTAAGCATCACTTCGGCATAATTGAGGGGTTTACGATTTTTTGATCCGGAAAAAATAATATCCACCATATGTTCTGACCGAAGCAGGTGGGTTTTTTGTTCACCCAAAACCCAGCGGATAGCATCTACCACATTGCTTTTCCCGCAGCCGTTTGGTCCGATAACTGCAGTAATACCTTTGCCGAACTGCAGTACAGTTTTTGTTGCAAAGGATTTAAATCCAAAAATTTCCAGCTTCGATATATACATGTTTTCTCGTTAATAATACAAAACGGTGTAATTTAAAACATCTTGTTCCGGTTTCAAACAGAAAATAGGCGGGTTTATTGGGTGAAATGGGCGGTTGATAAACTGACAACACATAGTTTTAATCAGTCATTTCCTACCCTGCCGGCCAGCTGAATTTCCGTCCGCCCATGAGATGCAGATGGATATGTTCGACTTCCTGACCGCCGTTCGCTCCATTATTAAAAACTAAGCGATAGCCGTTTTTCAGTCCCAAATTATCTGCAATGTGTTTGGCCACGAATACCAGTCTGCCCATTAGTTCGGTGTCATTTGCTGTAAGTGCTTCGATCCGGGCAATATGTTTCCGCGGAATGATGAGAATATGTTCCGGTGCCTGCGGATTAAGATCCCGAAAGGCGACAATATGTTCATCCTCATACACTATGGTTGAAGGAATTTCCTTTGCAGCAATTTTGCAAAATATGCAGTTTTCCATTTTCTCTCCTTTTGTTCTTTAGCGTCAATGCGATTTATTAACGCGATATACAGAGAATTTATATTTTATTTTTCTTTTTACTCCAGCTATATACTTCAGCGGCAATATAATGGCTTCCCAGAATACATAATACGGTATTATCCGGCAGGCTGCCGTATGCCGCAGTACATGCATTTTTAAGGGTATCCGCAACACTGATTTGTGGAAAAACAGTTGCCAGTTCGCGTAGCTGTCCGGGATCCATTCCGCGGTGGGATCGTACCGGACAGAGCCATATTCGTTCGGCCACAGAACCAATAATGTCCATTACCTTTTCCGGCTGTTTGTCTTTTAGCATACTCAGTACAAAATAATATGTTTTATCCGGATAAACCTCCTGTACGGTCTCACAAAATGCCCGGATACCTTCCGGATTATGTGCCACATCATAAATAATATCCGGATTCCTGCTGATATATTCAAAGCGTCCCTGCCACGATAGATCTGAAAATCCGCTCTGCAGTTCAGAATATGTCAGCGGCCGTTTCAAAAAAAGATCTACCGCTTTAACAGCGGCGGCAATATTTCCAAGTTGATGCCGTCCGGGCAAGGAGATCGTGAATGCTTCCAGATAAGGGTCCATAACAAAGCGCATACCGCCGGGAGATAACCGAACATCCGAAAAACAAACATCTGGATCAAGCACTGTCAGATCGTTCGTATGGGATTGAAACACAGAAAGCACTTCAGGATTCCGCGCATAGGTTACCACGGGAATACCAGGTTTAATAATACCGGCTTTCTCTTCTGCTATCTGAATTCGTGTTTCGCCGAGAATAGAGGTATGGTCAAAGCTGATATCAGTAATAACGCTGACCTCAGGGAACAGCACATTGGTAGCATCCAGGCGGCCGCCCAGACCGGTTTCAATTACTGCAACATCCACCTGCTGATCGCGAAAGAACGCAAAACCCAGTGCAGTGGTAATTTCAAAAAATGATGCTTTTAACTGTTCCATAAAGGAATCCCATTCTTCCAAATACATCTTGATCTGCGCTTCATTTATGGGGCTGCCGTTAATACAAATTCGTTCGTTAAAATGTACCAAATGAGGGGATGTAAAACGGCCCACCTTCAATCCGGTAGCTTCCAGCAGGACGGAAGCAAGAGCTGTAACGCTTCCTTTCCCGTTGGTACCGGCAACATGAATAGACGGAAATGCCT
>JAGLUM010000058.1 GCA_023134755.1 Fidelibacterota bacterium
CTTTAGCTTTGAGCGGTCTACAAGACCCTCTATTTCCGGAATGGTTGGTTTTAAGCATAAGGCAGATAACGGACGGAGTAAGCGGTCTTCTATGCCGCTTTCTTCCAAAACGATTTTCATCTGGTGGGCTAATTGACTTTTAGGACGCTGACCTATAACTTCACCGGTAAAAACAAAATCTGCGTTTTCCTCATGCATTATCTTTGCTGCGATACGGATCATATGCAAATGGCAGTCCAAACAAGGATTGATATGTTTCCCGTACCCGTGTTTTGGATATAATAATGTTTCCCAATATGCATCATAAATATTTACAATTCGTAATTCGATACTCAGTGCTTTAGCAATATCCGCAATACTGCATTTGCCGTCTTCTGAAATTTCTTTATAATCTGCAAAGCCCGTATGGATTAAAAGTCCGATCACATCAATCCCCTGCTGCTTTATGAGGGCAACAGCTAGTACAGAATCCAATCCACCGGATAATAGACCTATTGCTTTTACTTTTTTTTCCATGGCTGGTTTTTTTCTTCGATACGGGTTTTAGTAATTAATTCAATGGTATAACCATTTGATGTGAAATGCGATTCAATCAACTGTTGGTTCGTTTGAAACCTATCATACTGAATAATAACAATATCAGAATCCGGATATACAATCAACATCTCTGTTCCGAGTCCTGTTAATATCTGTGTTTTTACAGAATCTAATTCCAAGGCACCATTATTAGGCTTAAAGCGATAGATCAATTCATTATGATGTGATTCACTGCAGCTTGCTGCAATCAGAATAAAAAACAAAAGTAGATTTCTTGATGCGCGGTATCGGTTTTTCATGTCTAATTATAATCATTTTTAGGAGAGAAATGTATCATTTTATGTTAAAATCTTACATTATCAAACATCGCGCAAATAATAAATTGGAGTTTGTATCTATTTATCCGTTTTGAAAAATCATAAAATCATTTTACATTTATCCATCTATATAAGGGGCGTATATATGAAATATAGATCATGGCTAATAGCAAGCCTTTTTATTGGGATCTTATGCGGCAATGAATCATTTTTTGGTGTGCAGACCCACTTTGGACAAATTTACCGCGGTGACATGGATTCTGCGGCAGTGATCCAACAGCTTGAATTATGCCGTGAAGCAGGTATCCAAATGATACGTGATGAATGCCTCTGGTCCGATGTTGAAACCGACTCGGGTGTGTATTCAATACCTCCTGAAATTGATCATTATGTACAATCAGCTAAATCACGGGGTATAGATATTTATTTGATCTTAAACTATAATAATATTCTCTATGCTCCCGCTGCAGGAAGCGGTGTAACAACCGAAGAGAATCGTATAGCTTACGCTCGTTACTGTCAGGAAATCGTACGCCATTTTTCCCCTATGGGTATTACACATTACGAGATATGGAATGAGCCCAATCACGGGGTACTTTTCTGGATACCTCAACCTGACCCAAATGATTACTTCGCTTTACTGCAGACAGCGTATGACTCGATCAAAGCAGTTGACTCATCCGTGACGGTTATTGGGTGTGCTACATCCCCCGCAATCGGTAACGGTCCTCCCTATATTGAGGGACTCGATTTTATCCGGGATGTTTTTGCTGCCGGAGGCGGAAATTACATGGATGCTGTATCATTTCATCTCTATCAGGTTGCATACCGCCCGGAATATGAAATTCAATCCTATGTCAACAGTGTTAAATTATATGTCGGAGACAAACCCATATATTTCAGTGAATTTGGATACCCTACTCATGAAGGGTGGCCTAATATCTCATATGATAAGCAGGCGAATTACATTACCCGTATGTTTTTACAATGTCTTCTGGATCCTCAAATCAAATCCGCGATCTATTATGATCTAAAAAATGATGGAACCGTTGCAGATCAGCCGGAACATCATTTTGGACTGTTGGAATTCAATCAAACACCTAAACCGGCATATTATGCAATGAAAACCTTGGCAACGCTTATTGATACCTGCAAACCGGTTTTTTCCATAATTGAGAATGAACATTTTATTGTCTCATTCCATGA
>JAGLUM010000059.1 GCA_023134755.1 Fidelibacterota bacterium
GGTATAAAACTCCACACGAGTGAATCTTCAGGCAAAGTATATGGAACACCCCGCTTTTTAAAAAAATGTGTTTTATTGACATGCGTAGTATCAAGTATAGCACGCTCTCCAACAAGTTCTTTAGTCATATCTTCTGCAAGCCAGGTATTACTGAGCATCCAATCGTATTCACCGTAATGGTTTCGCGTTGCATAACTAATAATACCGTCTTTATACCGTATGCGCTGTAAAATCGCGAAAAAGCTTTGCCAGTCGTATGCCAAGGACATAGCTAAAATATGTTCACAAAAAACCACACAATCACTCTTGTCTAAACAATACAAAGGTTGCGCATCGTAAATTTCAACAGGATATTCACCCAATAAATAGATCTCATAAGGTTGATTCAGATTTTTTCTTGCAAGATGCTGTATCCGATCACGCAGACCGGGTATCGTATATTGCAGATAGGGCAGATATACATCAATATCTGATTCATTAAATTCATACAATGGTTTAGCAAGTAGTTCTTTTAATATCTCATGAGATATTAAAAGAGTATCTGCTGCGGCGAGCTGTTGCGGAGTTAGATCTTCAAATTGCTTCTCACAACCGGTGAATGCAATAACCAAAAGGAAAACAATAATGATGAAAGTAGATTTTTGCAGCATAGTTACCTCATTTTACTAAATAAAAGATACAAAGTATTTCCTTTTACAGAAAGGAATAATTATCTGCTTACGCATAAGAAGGAAGAAATATATGATAATCCGACAGACGCATTTTTAGTTATTACATGCAAGTGTACTATTTGTTGATTTAAAACAAAAAGATCATAAAGCCAAAGAAGACATAAAGCAGGTAAAATATATTGTAAATCACTATACTTTCTTATTACATTTAACAATGAAATATTTTGACAGCGCTGAAAAGAAAGATCAAACATTATACATAGAGTACCAGCCCGAAAACTGATTTGTGGCAAAAACTTTTACATCAATAATAAAAGGTTCAATCATTTTATGAATATTCTAATTGTTGGCGGTGGAGAATTGGGTTCTTTGATTGCTGAGCAACTCGTCCATGAGAATCACAACATAACCGTTATCGAAAAATCCGAAAAACAGGCAAAACGACTTAGCAACAGTCTCGATGCTCTTGTTATTACAGGCAGTGGAACCAATGTGTCGGTTTTATTAAAAGCCAATGTTGAAAAAGCTAACCTTTTTTTGGCACTGAGTAATAACGATAACGTAAATATTGTATCCTGCGGTCTGGTAAAAAAAATCAGTCAGGCGACAACCATAGCCAAAGTCGAGAATTATAACCATTATTTCCTGAATCCGCTAAATAATCCTGCTGATTTTGGTATTGATGAAATCGTTGCGACAAAACAGCTGTCTATCAATAAAATTGTGGATCTTATTTCTGAGCCGGCTGCCATGGAGCATATCCATTTTATCAGGGAAAATGTAAAAATCATCGGTACTGTGATAAGCGAAGATTTTTCCGGGAACGGGATGATGTTAAAAGATATCACCAGGCAGAACAAAATTTGGCAGAAAGTTAGGATTATTGCTGTTAAAAAGGACCATGAGGTCGCGATACCCGACGGCAACGATATACTTCATACCGGAGATAAACTTTATATTATCGGTAAATCCAACACTCTTAAGGAAGTGATCAATCTTTATTTTGCTTCCCGGGTAAAGATCAGAAATGTTATCATCATTGGCGGTAACCGTATCGGCAGGGAATTTGCCAAGATACAGGTAAAGAACGGCAAAAAAGTAATCATTATTGAAGAAGATGAAAAAGTATGTGCCCGCCTGTCCGAAGAACTGGATAATGTGCTTATCATACACGGTTCCGGTACTAACCAAACGGTGCTTTCGGACTTGGATATGGAGAACTCATTCGTTGTTTGCGTGACAGAAAATGATGAACACAATATTATATCAGCTGTTCTCGCAAAGAAAAACAACGCCTACAAAGCCATTTGTAATATTTCCAATATTGCCATTAGTTCCATTATTAGCCAAGTACAGGAAATCGATTCGGTGTTTTCTACTGAGTCTTTAGCCTTGGCTGAGATTATGAAATACTGCAGAAAAGGCGATATTTTGTCGATTACACCGGTACCCTATATTGATGCAGAAACCATTAAGATCAAGATATCGGAAAAAATATCCATTTTGGGAAAGCCCCTTAATGAAGTGAAGTTCCCCAAAGGGATGATCATCGGGGCAATAATCAGGAGTAATCATGTAATTATACCTCATGGTGACGATGAAATACAGCTTAATGATATTGTCATTATATTCGTACTTCCCGAATCCAAGAAACAGGTCGAAAAGATATTTGCATAACTAAGCCCGAGAATGGCACCCCATGAACTGGAAAGCAATACTTAAAATACAAGGCATACTACTGATCATTCTTTCGGTATCGATGTGTCTACCGCTTGCATTTTCCATTTATTATGCTTCCGGTGATACTGCAGATATTGCTCTCAGTATTGGGCTTACCCTGGCAGTTGGCCTCAGTTTTACACTCATCTTTCATTCGGACAAACCCTTGCGGACCCGGGAGGGTTTTGTCATTGTTTCTCTGGGGTGGATATCCGCCGCTTTGTTTGGCGCCTTGCCCTTTTTTTTTCACGGGTTGTTCGATGGAAATTTTATTGACTGCGTTTTTGAAACGATGTCCGGCTTTACCACAACCGGTGCAACCGTCCTCACCAATATTGAATTGGTTCCCAAAGGTCTTCTCTTCTGGCGCAGTTTAACTCATTGGCTGGGCGGCATGGGAATCATTCTGCTGGCGATCATTATTCTGCCGGTTCTCGGTTTGAGTACCACACAGCTGTTCCGCGCGGAAGTTCCCGGACCCACCAAGGAGAAGATCAGTCCGAAGATTAAAAATACCGCCATGATATTATGGCTCATATATCTCGGACTGACCATACTGGAAACCACACTGCTAATGTTTGGAGGTATGGACCTCTACACCGCTTTGTGTCATACGTTCGGGACTTTGGCAACCGGTGGATTTTCCACCTTAAATGCATCGATCGCCGGATTTAACAGCCTCTATATTGAAATGGTGATCCTTGTTTTCATGTTTTTGGCCGGTACGAATTTTGTGTTACATTTTTATCTAATCCAAGGCCGCCTCGGTGATTTTATTCGCAACCGGGAATGGAGATTCTATGTAGGTATAATCCTTGTTTCAACGATTTTTGTTGCTGTAAGTATTTATCTCTCGGGAGCCGGGTATAATTTTTGGACATCTTTACGCTACGCTTCATTTCAGGTGGTTTCGATTACAACGACCACAGGATTCGTTACCGCTAATTTTGAACTCTGGCCAGCATTCACAAAAATTCTGCTAGTGATGCTTATGTTTGCAGGCGGCTGCGCGGGCTCTACCGGTGGCGGAATGAAACAGATACGCATCATGATCGGAGCAAAGTTCGTCATCGAAGAGATCAAAAAACTCACATATCCCAATGCTGTATTCTCGCTCAAGATCGGCAAGGAAAAGATAGAGGAACATGTGCTTAAAAATGTTATTGCCTTTATTATACTTTTTATTATGATGTTCGCATTTATCAATCTGTTCCTGACTTTCCGGGGGTATGATATCGTTACCTCGTTCGCCGCTTCGATCGCCACATTAAGCAATATTGGTCCAGGACTTGCAAGGATAGGAGCCATTGAAAATTATGCCTTTTTTGATAACATTTCAAAAGTGGTCCTTACATTTAGCATGCTGTTGGGCAGGCTGGAATTATATTCCGTACTGATCCTTCTGCATTACCTTTTCAACCCGAAAAAAACCCATTGATACTTCAAGAATCATTACAGTTAAAAAATGCTGACTTTTGCATGTATCCTGTAGATCCGGTAGTCATTATTCAGCACACAATAGGCGTTCTTTTTTTCTCGAATACAGAATAAAGTATTTCCTTTTACAAAAAGGAATAATTATTTTCTTTTTCTATATAAGGAAAATTATGTCGGAAAAATCAAACCGTGTCGAAAAATTCATCAACAACCCCAAAAAAGCTGTGTGGAGTTTATCCCTTCCAATTTTCTTGGGAATGATCGTTCAATATTTTTATAACTTAACCGATACATTCTTTGTCAGTAAAATCAGTGGTGACGCAATTGCCGCAATGCAGTTTAATCTGCCTTTTGTTTTCTTTTCCATTAGTATTTGTTTTGGATTGGGAATAGGAATTACCAGTATTATTTCACAGGCATTGGGTGCAAAAGATAAAAAACGCGCCAATAATACCGCTGAACATGCCGTAATGCTTGGTGTGGTCATTGGTGTACTTATTTCGGTGGTTAGTATCATCTTTCGCTATCCTATTTTTAAACTGCTAGGAGCACCGGCAAATATCATTGATTTGTCTGTTCAGTATTTTGAGGTAATTATATTCGGGTTTGTATTCAATATCCTCAACGTATTTTTTCGCTCAATTTTATCAGGAGAAGGAGATGTAAAAACCCCGGTCCGTTTTATGATCGTCGGTACTGTTATCAATGTTGCATTAGACCCGTTGTTTATTTTTGTTTTCAAATTGGGTATTGCCGGTGCGGCATGGGCAACTATCACGGCACAATTTACGGTAACTATTTTATATCTTATTTTCTTTTTTGTAAAACGCGGAAGCCATGTTCAATTTGCCTTTAGTGATTTTTCTTTTTCATGGGAAATTATTGGTAAAACCTTTAGCATTGGTATGCCGGCATCCTTGTCCTTTGTTGTTATGTCGTTTGGACAGATGCTGTACAACCGCATTGTGGTTTATTTCGGCAGTGATGCTATTGCCGGAGTGGGAATCGGTATGCGTCTGGACCAATTGTTCTTTCTGCCAATTATGGCATGTGCTTCCTCACTGGTTACAATTATGGGCATGCTATATGGTGCAAAACGTATAGACCTGATGCGCTCGACCTATCTCTATGTGATTCGATGCGGGGAAATTATTGCAGTGGTTTTAGGACTTTTTTTCTATCTCATTTCTCCTTATTTTATGAAAATATTTTCTGAGAATCCTGTGATCACTGATGTTGGCATTACATATATACGATTTATTGTTTTTACCTACCCGTTTATAGTGATCGGCATGATATCCGGCCGGGTATTTCAGGGATTCGGAAAGGGTTTACCCGGACTGATCATTACGGTTATTCGCATTGCCGTCATTATTGTCCCACTGGCTATCTTGTTTACCCGGGTCTTCGAGTGGGGTATTAAAGGTGTGTTTATTGCACAGATCATAGCAACTTTGACTGCTGGAACTCTCGCATATTTTTGGTTGTCGCACAGTTTAAAAAAAATTGAGTTAAATGAAATAATATTAGGAGAAGAATATGGAAAAAGAACTTAGTTATCCTTTGGATATTTCAACAAAGGA
>JAGLUM010000006.1 GCA_023134755.1 Fidelibacterota bacterium
GTTTCCGCGTACCCCGTGCTCAGGGCCATACAAAGCAACCAAATCAACATCGGGAGATTCATGCAGAATATCAACAGTTGATTTTAAATACCTATTAACACCGGTGGGATTGGTTATTAAACCAACGCGTTTGCCTTTTAGTATATCAAAATCATTTTCTTCCAACACATCTATACCCAACTTTACATTGGGCAATATCCCCGCAAAACATGTTATATTTGTTATCATTACGATAAGCAATCCAAAAAATATATGTGATTTTCTCATATTATTATTCTCTCCTTTAGTCACTTGCTTTTGTATAAATGATTTTCGCACGGGGATGTCCAACAAGGGTAAGGGTATTGTCATCCCATATATAATACGTTTGACTATTACTGATATTCAGTATCAGGGTATCACCGTGCAGGGTATACATTCCGTCATTTTTCTGTCCGAAGGTATTTGTTATTGCTTTTCCGTCTTCATATAGCGTCAATCCAAACAGATCAATAAATGCCTGAGGTTGGTTTTTCCATTCATTACTATGTTCGGTATATATTGCATAATATGAACACTGCCAAACACCGGAAAGTTTCTTATAATCGCTGCACCCCGCAAAGATTATCGAAAGAACTACTATTACAATAAGTATACGTTTCATGTTAATACTCCTTAGATTTTAATAAAGATATCTTTTCGGTACAGAATCAGAGAAATTGCCCAAAAAATTGTTATTGTGGTTAGGGCATAAAGCAGTGAGGCATCAATCTGGCTGAAATTTGCCAGCGGCATAAAGACTTTTGCAAAGATCCAGGATTTAGTACTGACCACCGCGCCATCCATGGGAATCCATTTAATATAGGCAAGAAGTTTAGCGTAAATGGAGGATAATACAAAAATAAAGAGCGGGTTTGAGCCGAATACCACAAAAGGTTTTGTCGCGCTTTTCCAGCTCAATATATCAATAAGCAGAATTGAAACACCAAGGAAAAGCATCGCCCAGCCAGCCATTAAAACAACGTATGAACTGCTCCATATCGGTTTATTGATCGGAAAGAATTGTCCCCATAGCAAACCCAGTAAAATGAATGCTACCGCCTGAATAAGCATCTTTTTAACCAATTCTTTTTTATCCGTTGTTTTGAGGATAAGCATTCCGGTAAAATACCCAATAATGGTGGTTACAATAGCCGGCAGCGTACTCAGCAGTCCCTCCGGGTCAAAGGCAATACGTGCACCCATACTGTCACGATAACCGTGATATATATGGCCGTCTCCCAAAATAGCCAGATCAAATTTCCTGACAAGCACATCTTCTATGCCGTAACCACCGGTGCTTGCAAGAAGGATCCAATAACCGATCAAAATGCCAGCAGAAATCCATATTACTGTCTTTTTATTAAATTTTAATATGAGCAGAGACGCAAAAAAGTAGCACAGAGCAATCCGCGGGAGTACCCCGACCAGACGCCAGGATCCAAAGAGATTATTAACGACCTCTCCAAATGTTTCACCTGAAACAGGACGGATAAAGTTTAATAAAATTCCCAACCCAAAAATGATTAGTGTACGTCTGATTATTTTTTTTGTAGCTGCCCGGTTTAATTTATAATCGTATTTCCGAAACGCGAATGCCATGGCAACGCCCACAATAAATAAAAAGAAAGGAAATACAAAATCTGTGGGGGTCCACCCGTGCCATGCGGAATGTCCTAATGGAGGATATATAGCTCCCCAACTTCCAGGATTATTAACTAAGATCATTAAAGCAATTGTTGCACCCCGAAAGACATCCAGTGCAATAAGTCGTTTTGTTTCTGTCATGATATCCCTCATAGTTTAGTATTACTATTTAGTAAAGAAACGGCCTATCTTTTCCCTGCTAATGTAATCAAAAATTGTGTTTGTGTCAATTCAATTGAAGACTAGCTGTCAGCAATCAGCAAAAAAGCGGGGAAGCAAAAAAGTTCAAAAACTTGACCCAAGTTTATAT
>JAGLUM010000060.1 GCA_023134755.1 Fidelibacterota bacterium
ACCTTACTGCCGTGGGCAAAAGGTCCAATACCTTTCTTATACCCTTCCTTATTATAGTGAACAATTAAATTCCATCCTTTTTCTTTGGCATAATTGTCGCGGAATTCTATCATTTCACGAAACTTCCACTTTGAATCTATATGCATGAGAGGAAAGGGCACTTTGCCGGGATAAAAGGCTTTTTCAGCCAAACGAACCATGACGGAGGAATCCTTACCTATGGAATACAGCATTACGGGGTTTTCAAATTCCGACGCTACTTCCCTAATAATATGAATAGACTCTGCTTCCAATTCTTTCAGATGAGATAACGAATAATTTTCTTGAATCATTTTTCCTCAATAATATGATTTTTAATTAAATAATCTATGATACGGGTAAGCGATGCTTCTGCTGACAGACTATCGGTATTAATGACAATTTCCGCATTTTCCGGTGCTTCATAGGGCGATGAGATCCCTGTAAATTCTTCAATTTCATTCCTTCGCGCCTTAGCATATAATCCCTTTACATCCCGTTTTTCACAGACCGCCATGGGACACTTTACATAAATCTCAATGAATCGACCGGATTCCATAAGGTGTCGAATAGCATCACGATCCGCACGAAACGGCGAAATAAATGCCGTCAGAGTAATAATACCCGCATCCACAAATAATTTACTGACTTCTCCGATGCGCCGAATATTTTCTCTGCGGTCTTCTGCTGAGAATCCAAGATCGCCATTGAGTCCGTATCGGATGTTGTCGCCATCTAAAACATACGAATGGTATCCCCGTTCAAACAAGGATTTTTCCACTGCACGGGCGATGGTTGTTTTTCCAGAGCCGGATAGACCAGTAAACCACAGGCAAACTCCTTTTTGCTGCAAGAGTTTTTCGCGTTTATGGATGTCTATTTCCCCTGTCTGCCAAGTTATGTGAGATGATTTCATTTCTTTACTGCCTCCAAAAATGGAATTAGATTGAGTTCTTTTGCAGCCATTCCCAATGTAATATTTGCCTTGTTTTTTCCATGAAAATCGCTGCCGGCGGTAACCAGCAAATCATGTTTTTTTGCCAGGTGCAGATAGTGCCGTACCTGAGCTTTGGAATGACGGGAATAATATGCTTCAATACCCAATAAACCATAGGACTTGAGCTCTATGATCAACTGTTCCAGTTCTTCATTATCCAACTTTGTCTGATACGGATGTGCCATCACAGGAATACCACCGGCATCCAGGATCAGGCGAATAGCTTCTTTGGGGGCCAGCCGTTTTTTATCCATATACAGAGGTTTCCCTTTTGCCAGATGAGTATCAAAAGCTTCCTGATAGGATGCGACATAACCCTTTTTCAACATCTGGTTGGCAAAATGAGGTCTTCCGATAATCCCGCCTTTTGATTCAGCGATCAGTTCATCCATCCTGATATGGAAACCGTGTGTTTCCATTTTTTTTATCATAGCCTCGTTGCGTTTTTTGCGGACATCCTGTAATGTCTGCAGGGTATTTTTCAGTTCTGTGTGTTCCGGATCAAACGCATAGCCCAAAATATGAAGAGTAGATGGAAATTCCGCACTGATCTCCACCCCGGGGATATAAATAATGTTTGATGGAATATTTTTTATTAATGGAACGTGGTTAAAATTATCATGATCTGTAATAGAAATATATTTACAATGTTTTTTACTTGCGAGCTCAATAATTTCCTGGGGTGCTACCGTGCCGTCAGAATAAGTCGAATGGGTGTGTAGATCAAGCATAATATTTTCCGGAAGAAAGCGATCCCATATTCTATCATGAATGTAGTAGCCCAGCGTTTTCACTCCACTTTCAATAATTGCCGCGGAGGATGCCCACATGGGTTCTTTGGTAAGCACCATAACAATAAACAGGGTATCCAGAGATGCAATAATACGCCAGGTAACGGTTTTTATTAGAGAACGCTGCTGCGAGCCTTTTTTCGGTTTATTGCTGAAACTCCAACTTTTCTCATGTGCCCAGTATAAAAACATTTTAGTGAAATACTCAATACCTGCAACGGTAAATGCAATGATTATTTTCTGAGTTAATGTATAAATTATAGCAATAGTAATCAGCGATGCCGTGATACGCCATGTGAATGTCTTTGCAAGCACGCGATTTTTGAGTAAAAAATGTTTCATTATATCTTTGTCAAAAGGCTAACTGTAAACAACTTTATTTTGCCAGTGATCCCATCGGATCCCAGGGTTTCAGTACGACAGGCTCTGTTTCCCATGCTTTTTTCAGGCTATCTGACAAGTATTTTTTGTGGATCACGATTTGATAGGTATATTGCTCAAACCATGCATCGCTCATTACAAAATAGCCTTTATTCCCATTTTTTTCACCCCAGCTGTTTTCTACTTTCCAGCGGTTGGGTACATTATCAATAAGATTTACGCCTGTGAGCACCATAGCGTGGGTCATAAGGCTGTCGCCATATTCCAGGCGACCTCCTTTGTCAAGACGAAATGTAGTATCAAGTGTATGTTCATAATTAAAAATATGTTCGTCCAAAATACCTGCTTCGCGTTTCATCTTCTTGCCTACATCGCTGCCGAACCATACCGGTTCACCCTTTTTCAACTGTTTGATGGCAAGCTTTTTAAATGTCTTCATATCCACATTTAGGTATTTTACCGGGTTGCCACCCTCAACATTACCCAGGTACTGCACGGTGAATGTCCGGTTAAAAGGTTTATCATTAGTTGGCGCGTTGATAATGCTGATGTAATTTTTTATATTTATCCCAACATATTTATCGTAAAAACTCTTTGGGGTACATGCTGCATCACGGTGAAACTTTTTATCCTTATCTACATATTCAAAGGTGAATCCTTTTGGCGGTATACCCAGAAACAGGCTAAGCAGACGATAAAATTCTTTTACCATCTGTTTTTTTTCATTCCGCAGCCACGTGGTGTTTTTTCCGTCCCGACGGGCTTTCCGCAAATCAGCGGCATAGCCCCGAAGTGTTAATGTCAGCATTTGATTCATGCGGGACGAGTTACTGCTGGAGTGGGTTTCCGGCATAAGAAATTTGGGTAACACGCCGTATTTTTCAACAAGGCTGGTGAACATGTCCCACTGTCCTCCGTCTTCCAGCGGAGCATTTAAAAGCCACATAATAAGGCGGGAATCTGTTGCCTCATCTAAGGTCTCAAGAATATTTTCCAGGAAGTAATTCGCTTTTTCCAGTTTATCAAAAAACATTTGATAGGGCTGAGAAAGCTCAAAATCTTCCAGGTTCAGATCTTTCATGATCTTATAGCGCATGGTATTCAAGCCGGCAAAAAGCCAGCAACGGCCACTTTTTTGCTGTGAGGTAATCTTTCCCGTTTCCAGTTCCAGCGAAAAGGTGTGCTGCTGCATTGTCCCTGCTGTATGGTCAAGGGCGGTTTCTTCCAACCCAACATTTAATATACTGTTCCTTATAATTCGGTCCTGTGTTCTTTCCTGTGCTCCCGATTCCATCTCACGGTACCATGTTTCTGAAATAGCTTCTCTTTTGGCCATTATCTTCTCCTTCTTGCTGTCATTTTGAAGCGGTAAGATACAAAAATATTTGCAGTAAATATAGAATTATTTCCTTTTACAAGCGGGATATTTCATATAACTATTGCTTGACAAATGCTTCTTTTTGCCTGTATTTTATACATACCTAATAATAAATGAGATCTGAGTTAGAACAACTTTAAAATGACTACTCGGTTTACAATTCATTTTTTGTTTGAATATCAAGATCGCTATCCAAGGAGATATTATGAAATCGACCATGACTACCATCGTATGTTGTTTAGCCGGACTGCTGTTTTTTACGAGCTGTAGCAGCAAAACGGATGATTATTACCCTCTTAAGGAGGGGTATACCTGGACATATAATGTAAACAACGGTGAAAAAATACAAAGCGTTGAAAATTTTGAGCACCGGAAACTGGAAAAGCAAAAAGTCATACCACAAAAGATTGATGTAAATGGGGTTACCTCCTTTATTTTCTTAGCTGAAAATAATAAAGGCATTTATCAATTTGCCAAACAAGCTTCGGACGCTATTGAACCGGCAATCCTTGAGATCCCCATATATATCCTTAAAAATCCCATCAAAATAGGAACAACATGGCAAAAAGATTCTAAAACAATGCTCATGATGGAAGAGCTCCCGGTTACATTGACCTACACTATTGAGAGTAAAAAAGAAACAGTTACCGTACCTGCCGGAACCTTTGAGAATTGCCTTAAAGTAAAAGCTGAGGCAAGTATCGAAAAAGATAAGGGGTTTCTGGGTGTCATAACGGTCACGATCACCCATTATGATTGGTATGCGCCAAATGTGGGACTGATTAAATCGGTAAAAACGGAATCAGGAAACCACATGTTGACCCCTGTTAGGGAAAGTATAGTACAATTAGAATCATTTAAGAAATAATTATTTCTCTTATATATAAAACGCATACCGGAAAATTCCGGTATGCGTTTTTATCTATGT
>JAGLUM010000061.1 GCA_023134755.1 Fidelibacterota bacterium
CGTAACAATTGGAAAATACCAGCTGATCTTTAAACCAGGCCGGTCCCTCAGGAAAGTTTAAATTGTCAGCAACAACGTGGAATTCTCCTTTAAAATAGCTCTTTGAACTACAGGATGTCATTCCCAGTATCAATAGGAGGAGCATCAAAAAGAAACGGACATGTTTTGTCATAATAATCCTTTTTTCAACAACATGAAGTATACATATAAATTTAATAAAAATCAAATTAAGAAGAGGAGAAGAGTATAGAGAATGGACCCATCTTCGTTCATCTGCTCCGAAGCGTCGGGGCCGGGCAGGGCAATGGAGAATGAAAAAAAGAGGGAGAGAGTGGGAAAAGAGGGGGAGCGAGAGAAAAAGAAAAGATGAGAAATTGAGATCCTGAACTCCGGCGTAGTTCCACCGTCTTGTCCGGCATAATGCCGATGTATATCGATACAGAGACGGAAACTTTAGCAAAGGAGGAACGAAGATTAATCTGGCGTTTTATCCGGTGAATCCACCAGCATTTACTCCAGTCTTTTGCGAATGGCAGAGGAGCATGGTTTTAGACTCCCCTGTATTTTCTGGTACATGCCCTGCCTATAACCCCCAAAATTCTCTGTGTCTTTGTGAGAGGTTTTTTTACTAAAAGTTTTTGACAGCTAATTAATTATCAATGTTTTCGTAATGATATAAAAAGGTCTGGATAAAGCCATTTTCGAAGGTCCATACATCCTTTATCAGGTTATTTTCTTCGTCGTATTCAAAAGCAATAGATCCAATGGTTTCATCTTTGTTGATAATATCCGCAGATTGTACACAGGTATTTTTTTTCTTGCGTCGGTAGATGATATCACCGGTAATCCAACCCTTATAACGGTTGCAGTTTACCCGAATACATTGATTGTGTTTGTCATAATAGTAGTCGGCTGTCCCGGTAACTCCGTCGGAACGCAGAAAAGTTTCATGAGTTTTATTGCCGGCATCATTGTATAAAAATATCTCATAGGATGTAAGGCCGTTGGTAAATTCCCGGTAAGCGGAAGTAAGCTGCTTTTTGTCGTTATAGCGGTAGAAATTATTTGAGCGGCAGGAACCGTCAGTACATTCCCAAGTTGCTTTGTCCATCAGGCCGTTTTCGTGATAATGAAAAGTGGTTATGGCTTTTTCACCGGATGAATTTTCATATTCGAGTGTATGTAAGCGAAGAAACGGTGTATGGCAGACCGAATGTTGTGCAATAAGTTTATCTGCGTGGAGAAAAAGAGCAATCACGGTCAGAAAATAAAACATCACAAATTTCCTTATGGTTTATTTTGCAGAGGGAGCGATCTTTTCATAAACTGCGCTCCAAAAAATCGCCGGATCATCATGCTGTTCCGCATTTTGATGGCATTCAGGGGTTCGGACTGCAACAACAAGCGATGTTTTATTATTCCACTCACCAAATACGTACAATCGCGTTGAATCCAGGAAATAGATTTCTTTACTTTCGTGAAATAACTTTCAATCGTATCCCGACGGAAATGCAGAATATTTTCCAATTCATTGCCATCCACATAGTATCCGCAATGAAAATTCTTTCCGGCAAAGGCATTGCGGGGAAAATTGAGTTTTCCAAGTCCGAACAATGTAAAAGAACGCGTTAAAAAGTCGTTATAAGTTATTCTACAAACAGGACCTCCACTTAGATTAAAGATTTTCCCGGATAAAAGCGATATTTTATTGATCATATGATAAAATGCTCGTGCCGTATCTTCCGGAGTAGCGATTTCAATGGATGTATTCAAGGGCATGTGAAACATAATTTTTGATATCTTATGATTTTGTACCCCCATAATCGCCGTTAGTCGAAAGATGCTCCAGTTCAGTGCCGACGTTTGGATAAGTTTTTCCGCAGCAATTTTAGTTTCTGCATAATAATCTCCTATACTGCAATGAAGGGGATCACCTACCCGGATATTGGGATCCTTGAGACGATCCCCGTACACCGAGATGGAGGAGGCATAGCATATAAATGCTGAGGGAGAGTAACGTTCAAGAGCGGTTATCAGGTTCTGTGTGCCATGCACATTAACCCGGTGGGCAAGCTCTGGCATGTCATCCGCCAGAGGAGGTATGACAGCTGCTAAATGAATAACAATATCCTGATCCCGGCATGCGGCATCTATATCACCCGACTTGCTGATATCTCCAAAAACACAGGTGATATGTTTTTTATAGCGCGTAAAACAGCGCCGTGTACGCCGTGTGTCAATATCGAATACGGTAATTTCTTCATATTTGTTATTACTGCACAACTGTTTTAACAAAGCTGTTCCAACGGTTCCGGACGCACCGGTAATAAGAATACGTTTTTTATTGTTCATTAGAGAAACCTCATTCCATTATGATGAAAAAATAACAAACAATTTTACAGGTATTTTATATACTAATCGTCCATACTCAGCGGATTGAACCCTTTAGTAATGGACAATGGATCCGTTTTCATCCATCTGCCCCGAAGCGTCGGGGCCGGGCAGGGCAATGGAGAATTAGGAAGAGTTTAGAGTTGAGAGGTTGAGAAGATGAGAAAATGGGATGTTTGAGGTATGGGGTTTACGTCCTAAAGCAAAAACTTAGGTTAAGTTTTATGAAAAAAGGGTTTTTTATCTAATGTAATTTCCTCTATATTTTTCCATGGAAATTGGAAGCCATTATTATGCTGTGTTGGCCCTGTGCCGGATGCTCGGAATCAAAAAAGATATTGCTTATCGCATTGCCTTTTCTTCAGAATATGTGGATGATGCCCTGATTGAACGTGTGATGTTTAAGCGGACACCGCGAGGAGTAAGATGCCATATATTTGGGAGAAAACGGGGACTTGACCACACAGCAACCTCTCCGCGTATTATGACGGTATGGAACTATCGCCACAGGACTATGAGAGAGCAACTGGTGCCTTTTCATTTTATTCCCGGTAACCACGGTGAAAGCTTTTATCAAAGGATACGGACTTTTCCGGATTCTCCTCTTTTGCAGAGTCTGATAAATAGCGCGGTGGTATCCGGGAACAGTTATCAAATAGGTATTGTGCTGCATGTGTTGGGTGATACCTATGCCCATCAAGGCTTCAGCGGTATTATCAACCGCCATAACCGTGTCAAAGGTCTGCACGTCAATTGGTCCAGCCTCCGCGGGTTCAAAGATCGTTTAATAGCTTGGTATATGATATATGTGGAGTGGCTTTTTTCGCGTATTTTCGGACGAATTTTACCGATGTACAGCCATAGTCATGTCGGGACCATCCCGGATATTGCTTCTGTACAATGGAAGTATAAATATGACACTGGTACCTCACTACTGGCTCAGTATGAACCCAGCGGAGAAATCAGCAATCCACAGCGTTATACTAAGGCATTTGAAGAAATACGCCAAATATTGCTACGTTTCATTAAGGCGCATCCGGAAGTACAAGAAAAGCGACCTGATTTTCAGGATGAAGCAATATTCCGGGAACAATTGATAAAACCCTTATCTCGTCGTGAAGTCACCTATGCATGGAAGGATTTTTTGCTTAAACACCGTTTACTGGATAAAACGGATGAAGCAGTTCATTATGATCCACATGCCTGGATCAAGTCTGCATTCAGCAACTACCGTAGAAAAAAATATTCACAGCGGATCGTTCATCAAGCTGAACCCGTAACTGATTTTATAAAATCCGACTGGTATCAGTACTATCGGGCTGCGCGGGAATATAAAGAGAAATACAATATCCTGATTGACAAATACGAGATTTATTAATGTTTGGCTATGCCGGATAAACTGGTAACTGGTGAATTAGGGATAATCAGTCTGACACAAACCCCAAACCTCAACTCTAAATCCTAAACTTTTCCTTTTTTTTCTGTCCTTTTATTTGATTTAAGAACAAGGAATACCGATTAACGAATGATGAAATAAGAAGTTCGCAAATCGCCTGCCCGGCGTAGCGCCGATGTATATCGGTGCATAGATGGGTTAATCCTTGTTCAATATTCAATTAACTCTTTCTGTTTTTCCCATCTTTTCTCCCCTCCTAATTTAGGAGGGGGCAGAGGGGTGGTTCTTATCAACAATATGAATATTATACATGTAATTGACCTCCCCTTTATCCCCTTCTTGACAAGGAGGGGAAATTGTTTTATTTCCGTTTTTCCATCTTTGCCTTATTAATCTTTTTGTGTTCACTATCACATATTACTCCGGGAGGATCTTCCCGGCGGTTAAATCTTATGAATTTCAGGGCATTTTTTGTACCATTTGCACAGGGATATATTCCGGGACGAAAAAATCCGCTAAGTGAATCTAATATTGAGGGGGATAGCATGAAAGTATTTCGCTACCTAATTATTGGGTGTTTGTGTGCAGCTGTTGTGTTTGCAACAAAAATACAGTTTTCCAATCAGTACATATTTCATGATATTGGAATACATGATCCGGATACCCCTTATTGGAAAATCAGCAAAATCCAAAACAATTTTTCAAATACACATTTTGCTGTTTTGACCCCTGAGACCCGATTGCGGCTCATTCACCATCAGTTCACCATTTATATAGACAGCGGAGATTCAGTATTAAACTATACTTACCGTTATCGCTATTACCTCTACGGGGAGACCGCGCCCGAATGGACAGTACTTGCACCGCATTATTTTGGTCAATTTATTCATGATTCAGGATTCTGGTACGGACTTTGGTCTCTGGACTCAGTGAACCTATTTCAGTTGCCGCTTGATACCGGACGTTATTGTCTGGAATTTTCTCATACGGCCTCGGTTGTAGGAACGGGAGGTGATACGTTGACAAAAACCTATATTTTGCCCAACGATCTGCCGTTCTGTGCCTATTTTAGGGTATGTGAACCGCAGAACTGGGGATATGAAGACAGCGCCCGCAGTATAGTACTGATACAGCAGGATGGAGCCGTGTTCGATTCTCTATATTTATGGAATTTCGGTTTCGGGGACGGTGATGAAGGATTTTTTAACGGCTGCCATCTGGGCAGTATAGGGCAGGACGGGTCCCTGTATCTGGAGGATTTGCATTGCCGTACATGGGGCAATGTTGATGCCTGCAGTTATTTTTACCGGATATATGAAGAGAGTGCGGTAGATACCCCCGCGTTTTCGGTCATCCCGCTGGAACAAAATGCTTCCGATATCTGGTCGGGTGATTCTTTACATATCCCGCTTACCGCAGATCGCGCCATAGGAAGCTATTATCTGGAAATTTACGGATGTATCAGTCACAATGACAGCGTACAGGGTGATCTGTTTGATTGCCCGGAAAATGATGTGTACCGTGCGATGTTTGATATCAATAGCGAGGGACAAGGCGCGGAACCGGCCAGTTCGATCACGTTAAATTTCCTGCATGCGGAAGCTACAAACGGGATAGTAGAATTGACTTGGGAAACTGCATCCGAGACAGAAAACGCGCATTTCCTTGTTTATCGGGATGGTGATGTCATTGCGCAGATCACCGGTGCAGGAACAACGACGGAACCTCATAATTACAACTACACCGATAC
>JAGLUM010000062.1 GCA_023134755.1 Fidelibacterota bacterium
ATATTATCAAAGAACCTGGATAACGCCGAAATTAAATGGGATTTTTTATCTCAATATGCATATAGTGTTTACCGCAGGACATCTGACACACCGGGACGTTATGATTTAATTGCTGAAAATTTGAGATCAGGGAAATATGTCGATTCCAAATTAAATCCTGATGAGAACTATGGCTATATCGTTTTTGCAAAAATGCCTCAGGGAGATTTTAGCCCTCATTCGGTTGAGATCGGAAATATTGAAGAGCTTGATTATTTAAAGCAAAAAATGGTCAATGGTGAAACAAAAGATATCCGGCAATTTGCTGCCATGCAAATAGGTATCCAAATAATATCTGGATAGCGAACAGGTTGTATCTAATAAAAGTCTGTTGGGAAAGTACTACTTAGTTGATTTTTGGACGGTCGGGTGTGGTCCTTGTGTGGGAGAAATGCCCAAACTACATCAAGCTTATGAAAAATTTAGGGATAAAAATTTCACGATGATCAGCATTTCTCTTGACAGAAAACCGGAAAATGTTCAGAAATTTCAGCAAGAAAAATGGAAAATGCCCTGGATGAATGTATTTGTTGAAGGTGAAACGAAAGAGAAAGTAACAAAAGATTTTGAAGTGCGAGAAATTCCCAAACCGATTTTAATAGGACCTGACGGGGTTATCCTGGCAGAAGGAAGAGCTTTACGCGGTGAGATGCTAGAGAATACTTTAACTAAATACTTGCATTAAAAGTGGGTTTCTAACATGAATTATTCATAGCCACTCGTTTATAAAATAATAATTCTTGGTGGCTTTGTGTTTTTGTGGCGGGAATTAATAAATTAGTCAGGCTAAATTAAGTGGAGGAAAAATGTTTCAAATTAATTTAAAAGACAGATTTAATTTTTTACACTATTTACTTATTGTTTGTATAACTGTTTGCTTTATTTTTGATGAATCAATGTCAAAAAACAATAATTATATCTCAAACCGCGAACCGTTAATTGAAAATTCCTACATATCCCTGCCAATCGGCAGTATCAAGCCAAAAGGCTGGATTGGACATCAATTAAATTTAGCCGCAAAGGGAATGACAGGTCACTTAGATGAAATCTGGAAAGACGTTGATTCCGATAACGGCTGGTTAGGCGGAAGCGGCGACGCCTGGGAACGCGGACCTTACTGGCTGGATGGCCTTGTGCCGCTGGCTTATATTCTGAATGATAAAGTGCTGATTAAAAAGGCTAAGAGATGGATTGATTACAGCCTTAATCACCAACAAGCTGATGGGTATTTTGGTCCAGTGCCTGATACATCCCGTGTTTTTGAAGATTCCAAATGGGGACGCCGGCAAAAATGGCAGGAAAAAGCCAAGCAGGATTGGTGGCCGCACATGGTCATGTTAAAGGTTATGCAATCTTACTATGAAGCCACACAGGATGAACAAGTACTGGATTTTATGACTAAGTATTTTCAATACCAGTTCAAACATATCAAAGAAAGACCGCTTAACCACTGGACGCACTGGGCAAAAAGCCGCGGCGGTGAAAACCTGGCCAGTATTTACTGGTTGTACAATTATACCGGCGAAACTTTCCTGATGGAATTAGGTGAAATCATTTTTGAACAAACCTTAAGCTGGACGGAGCGTTTTGAAAGCTCCGACGCGCAAGCCTGGGGCTGGCACGGCGTTAATACCGGTATGGGCGTCAAACAACCGGGCGTTTGGTATCAATATTCAAAAGATGATCGTTACCTGAAAGCCGTTAAAACAGGCGTCGATAAGCTGATGAAAAATCACGGTCAGGTTTACGGCCTCTGGGCAGCCGATGAATTATTAGCAGGAAAAGATCCGACAAAAGGAACGGAAAGCTGCACAGTTGTTGAGTATATGTTTAGCCTGGAAACTATGCTGCAAATTTCCGGTGATCCTGAATACGGCGACTGGCTGGAAAAAGCAGCCCTGAACGCACAGCCGGCATTTTTAAACGCGGATCACACAGCCAGGCAATATTATCAATTAGCTAACCAGGTAGTCTGCGACACCGGATGGCACAATTTCAGCACAAAACATAATGAAACGGAAAATCTATTTGGATTGGAAACGGGATATGGCTGCTGTACGGCTAATTATCACCAGGGCTGGCCTAAATATGTGAACAATCTTTGGCATGCCACGCAGGATAACGGTCTGGCCGCTTTAATCTATGCGCCGTCGGAAGTAACGGCTAAAGTGGGAGACAATGTACAAGTTACCTTTGTTGAAGAAACCGGTTATCCCTTCAAAGATAGAATTAAATTTACCTATAAAAAGGGCAAAGATGTTGCTTTCCCGTTTCATCTGCGTATTCCGGGATGGTGTGAAAATGCGGTTGTTTATGTCAATGGCAAAGAGTACGGCAAACCACAAGCGGGATCGATTACAAAAGTTACCCGCCGCTGGAAAAAAGGCGACGTCCTTGAATTGCATTTACCCATGAAGGTACAAATCTCTTTTTGGCATGAACGGTCGGCGGCAGTGGAACGCGGCCCGCTGGTATACGCCCTTGGTCTGAAGGAAGAGTGGAAGAAAATTGACGGGGACGAACCTTACGCCGATTATGAAGTTCTTTCAAAAGACCCCTGGAATTATGGATTGCTGAGAAATTATATTAATCATCCGGACACGAATTTTATCGTAAAAGAATTTGAGGTGACGGATTTGCCGTGGACTTTAGAAAACGCCCCGGTTAAAATAATCGCCAAAGCCAAGAAAATGCCCGAATGGCAAATGTATGGCGGCATAACAGGGCCTATTCCTTACAGCCCTTACTGGTATCCTAAAAAATATAAGCATACGGCGGAAGAAATTGAATTAGTTCCTTATGGCTGTACAAAATTAAGAGTCGCTGCTTTTCCGGCTGTGCGGTGAAATGGTTAAGTAGGAAGTAAGAAGTGGGAAGTAGGAAGTAAGAAGTGGGAAGTAAGAAGTAAGAAGTAGGAAGTAAGAAGTGGGAAGTAGGAATTGGTTATTATAAACTACAGAAATTCCCAATTCCCAATTTCCAATTCCCAATTCCAAATTCCAGGTTCCAAATGGGTTTTTAAATGGAGTTAAAATGTACATTAAATGTCATTTCATTATCTGTTTTATCAGTTTGATTTTAACGGAAATGCTGTACAGCCAGCAGTATCTATCCGATCTTAATGCGGGAAAGGATGATCCGATCTATACAACTTATGCCGCCCCGCTTAACCGTTCGGAATTTATTGTTGACGAAGGGTATACATTCAAATGGTATGATTTGCAGGACGGGATAGATTTTGAAACGAACAATGGCGGAAGCCTTTGCATTGGGTTTAAATTAAATGGAGAGTTCCGTTATTACTTAAATGAATTTTATACGGAACCGCTTATAACAACATCGTATAGTGATTTAGTTAAATATTATTATTATCCTTTTGAAGGTATACGCGTCGAAATATTTTTTGATGTTTACAGTTCAAGAATTGCGATACAGGATATTAACATCACAAATGAGAGCGGTTCTGATGCGGAGTTAACCGTCTATCCTTTTTTCTATCACCAGACTGATGAAATTACAGATGTATCAATAATCACTCCTGAGTACGACGGTTTTATTTTTCAGCATAAAGAGAGACCGGATAGCTGGACTATCTCCCACGAGGTGCCTTATCAGGAAGATTTAATCAATGTTTATCTCATTGATTCGGAAGCCGATGCTTTTGGCGCATATACTTATTTAAGTGATCCTTCTTTTCCAATGATCAATAAGCAGGGAAGTAATTACTGCGTGGAATGGGGAACAGTGAATCATAAAGACGGCTCATCCTGTTTACACGCTCCTCCTAATGCCCAAATGATTGTATTACACAACAACAGCGATATTGAGATTTTAACGGAAGATGCACCAAAATGGGGCGACCCCGACCCCAATATTCCCGGCAATGGTTATCAGGGCTGTGAATTGGGAAATTTTCAGAATCCCGTTATAGCCGTCGGCGATTCTTTTACTGTTATTTTCAATTGTCTTGTCACCGGACAGCAGGGCATCGGCAAGGGACTAATTCCGACACTGCCCTCAAGTGGGGGTGTACGCACCGATATACAATTGACAGAGGACGAACATCCTCCTGTGCCAGCCAATGCTGCGATTACTTTTAGTCAAGATTATACCAGCGCCGAGCTTTTATGGCAGCAGGTAGAATATTGTACTTACAGTATTTATAGACGCTGCGGCGAGCCTGAAGGACGATTTGACCTTATTATCGAAGGGCTTGAAAGCGAAGGATACCTGGATACAGACTTAGATCCGGACAATTCCTATAATTATATCATTATTGCCAGGGATGACAGCGACAGGTTTAGCGGTCATTCAAAAGAATTAGGCCGGGAAAGCGGGCAGAACATTGCCTTCTTTAGCGATATTTTATATGCACAATTATATAATACAATTCCTGCGGCTGATGTTAAAATCACAGCTATGCAAAA
>JAGLUM010000063.1 GCA_023134755.1 Fidelibacterota bacterium
TATCCCGCCAAAATGATAATAGCCAAAAAAATCATATTTACGATCATTGATGGTACACGGAATTTGGAAAAATAAGGAATAATATAAAAGAAGACTTTATATAGCGGCAAAAAATGACGACCAAGAGCCAGAAATGTGGAAAACACAGAAAAAACCGCCAGACTTCGAACAAAGCCGTTCTTTTTCCAGTAAACCCATACGCCCATAAATGCAAAAAGGAATATAATTATGCCAATAGAATCGTAACTCTGTGTAAAGGGCATTTCCCCCCAATAGCCCGGGATTATTCTGCCTTTCAGATTGGAAAATTTACTTCCGCTATATACTTCCTGAGATAATCCTCCTGAAAAACGCGGAATCACAAATCCGAGGAGACCCTTTCCGTCCAGTGACCAGCGGGTTGCATAGGTAAGTCCGACACCCTTAGTCTGAACTTCGTCAACTGTTGCGGTTGTCATCTGTACTGCATTCCCGCCACGAGTAGAGTGCGGAGTATATTCTTCCAGACTCATAAATGGCTGGTACGAAACAGCAATGGTAAGTATTACCGCGACCAATACTTTCATTGTTATGTCGCCAAAGGCTTTCCATTCTTTTTTAATAAGCAAGCGTATAACCGGCACAAGGAATAAAAACAGCAAAATCAAAATGCCATAAAAAACCACCTGGAAATGCTGGGTCCGGGTTATCCAGGAAAAGGCGAGAACAAAATAGCCTACAGATAACCAGCTGCGCTTATCGATAAAATAATTAAAACTTAAAATTACCCATGGCATGATCATAAATGCACGGAGTTTCGCAAAATGGCCAACATGTATAAGTGCCATCCAGTGCGGCAAGAGCATAAAAGCCAGTGCGGGAATAATTGCAATATACCAAGCTATCTTTTTGTAGCGCAATAAAAAGAAAATTCCCAATGCACCCACAAGATAATACCAAAAATACTGATAAACGACCTTGCTGAGAAGACCAATAATACTGTCAATGTGAATAATGGACGGCGTTATCCGTGGATAAACTGGCATGCCGGAAAAGATATTAGGATTCCATAAAACCTTTTCACCGCTTTCTTTCTGGTATTCTACATACATATGGGTGCTGCCTTTGGAGGCGGATATATCTACACCGGTGGGGCGTTGACCCTGAAATATCATGGGAGAAAAGAAATAAAATAGGGGTATCAGTAAAACCATTGTAACAATAAGAAATTTTACCCAAAATTTTGTTTTTTTCTGTTCTATCATATTGTCTCCCGGTTATTTATAATAATTTTTTGAAAATCCGGTTTTTTCTTTCCCACTGAAAAGAACACGCCGGAATAATGCTCCGCCGAATCCCAGCCCGTACCCTAATATTTGAATCGGGACAATAAATGGGATATAAAAGAAAACTCTGATGTCTCTATATTTGAATATTCCATGCACAGCCATCAGCAGAAAAACACCAATACCGGCAAGCAAAAATGGCCATAATACACCCGGCCAAATTGCAAGACAAACAAGAAAGGCAATAATTAACAATGTGCCGAAAAACGGGAAAAAGTGGACTGGCTCCAGCATATCTTTATCAATTTTATATAAATTAATACGGGCAACTCCCCAGTTGTATACCTGTTTAAAAAAGCGCCATAAAGAAGTTCGACGCTTATGGTACACAACGGCTTCCATGACTTTTATGGTTTCACCTTGTGAGCGTATTCGATGGGTAAATTCAATATCCTGGCCGTGGCGTAATGTCCCGAATCCGCCAATCTTTTTCACGATATCAGCATGTACTCCCATGTTAAAGCTACGCGGATAGTATTTTGATATCTTTCTTTTTGAAGATCCGCGTATTCCCCCTGTTGTCAAAAACGAGGTCATGGAATAATCAATAGCTTTTTGCAGGGGACTAAAATCAGCGCGCACCCGGTCGGGTCCACCGAAACCGGCAACCGGTTTTGTCAGAGCTTCATCATAAGCTTTGAGCCAATTTTCCTGAGCAATACAGTCGCTGTCTACAAAGATATAATATTCTCCTCGTGCATGTTTCATGCCCGTGTTACGGGCGGGACCGGGACCTTTGTGGTCCTGTTTATAAAATGACAGCTTTAAGCTGCCTTTCTGTATTATACCCTGAATAAATTTCTCTGTATCATCCGTGGAGCCATCATCTACAATAATGACCTCAAAAGCATCTCGCGGAAGTGTTTGTTTTTCCAGAGATATCAGTAGTTCCTGAATTTCATCCAGGCGGTTATAGGTTGGGATAATGACAGAAAAACGATATTGAAACATATTTATTGTTTTTTCTTTTTGGATTCATAAACTATCATCTCGCCAATAAGTCCGATAGAAAATAATTGTACACCCAATACAATCATTAAAACACCCAAAATTAACATGGCCATATGAGACTGAAATGATTGTCCGTATGCATACTTATAAACCAACACAATTATTTCCACGATCACGCCCGCACCGATGGATAATAATCCGAAAAAACCAAAAAAATGCATGGGGCGCATAGTAAAACGGCTTAAAAAGAACATGGTCATGAAATCAAAGAACCCTTTGAAGGTTCGGCTGAATCCGTATTTGCTAACCCCGCTGTGGCGCGGATGGTGAGTAACTACAATTTCGCTTGTTTTAAAACCTTCAATTTTTGCCAGTACGGGAATCCAGCGGTGCATCTCTCCATACAGTTTTACTGTTTTTATCACTTCATCGCGATAAGCTTTCAGTCCGCAGTTAAAATCATGTATTTTAATACCGGACATTAAGCGTGCAACCCAATTGAATAATTTTGATGGCCAACGTTTAGTAATGGGATCGTGGCGCTTTTTCTTCCATCCTGAAACAATATCCCAGCCTTCGTTGAGTTTTGCGATCAGTGCCGGTATTTCACTGGGTTCATCCTGCAAATCACCATCCATCGTAATAACATAGCTACCATCTGCAAGATCAAATCCTGCCTGCAAGGCGGCGGCTTTTCCTTTATTGCGATGAAAATGAATATGGTGGATCATCGCATGTTGTGCTGCCAGTTCCTCACAAATTACTGTCGTATTATCGGTGGAACCGTCATTGACGAAAATAATTTCGCCCTCATAGTTTTCTTGTTTGAAGACCGCCGTGACGCGTTGCGCTAATTCCTTAACGCTTCCTTCTTCATTATATACCGGAACAATTACAGATACATCCATTATTCCAATTCCTCCAATGCGGTTTTTGCCAAGATGTTATGTGGATTAAGCACCAGTGATTCCTGAAATGCACTGCGTGCATCTTTCGGACGCTGTAATTTGAGTAAAATTTGACCGCGATGATAATGAACATCACTGCTGACATCCGGATATTGCAGCGCTTTCTCAATCCATTTTATGGCTTTTTTATATTTTTCTTGATGATATAATACCCATGCTTTTGTGTCTGAATAAGCCGCGTTATTTTCATGTTTCAAGGCCTTATTCACAAGCTGCATGGCGTATTCCAATCGGCGGTGTTGTTGCGCCAACGTATAAGCATAATTATTTAATATCGAAGGATTTTCAGGGGCGTTATTTAATAATTCCGTATAGAGCGAATCGGCCTTGCGGGGCTTTTGTAATTCTACATATATATTAGCCAAATCCTCTTTTGCGTTTATATTGCTTGTATCTGATCGTACCAGCTCCTTCAAGAACATCTCTGCACTTTGGAAGTCACCCATTTGTGCGCGGATCATGGCTTTCATATGTATCCACCGCGATTCTTTTCCCAAACGAGTAATTGCATCGTCTACAATATATTCGGCTCTCTCAAGCTCGCCTTGTTCCCAGAACCAGAGTCCGTAATGCAAATGCCAATCGATATCAACCTGTGGGAAGCTGCTGGCGCGTTTAAAATAAAACCACACGCTGTCTGTTTCACTCCGAAACATTGCGCTAATGCCGAGGTAATAAGAAATTTGGCTGTTTTCTTGCCAACGATTTTTTATCATCGATAAAACTTGCTCTGCGGCATTAATATTATTCAACTGAAATTGATATTCCATGTATAAAAAATATGGGGTCAGGTTCTCCGGCCGTGTTTGCAGCCATGTTTCCAGAACTTGCAGCATACCGTTGTAATCTTTTTTTTCGTAAAATGCGCGAACATAAAGCTGATATAGTTCATTATTGGGCGGTATCCGGGTCATTACTTCCTGCAAATAAGGTATGGCATCCGGAATACGATCATTTTCAAGCATGATCTCTGTAGCATAAATATAGCTCCAGGGAATATTCGGTTGTAAGGCTATCATTTTATCCAATATTTGCAATGACATCTCATACTGTTTTGTTTTACGATAACTTTCCGCCAATTTCCTTAAGATAGTAATATTTTCTGGATCTTGTTCCAGCTGGCGTTGTAAAATAGGAATGGCTTCCTGAAAACGTTCTTCTTTCAGGTATAGATCAGAAATATGCTGTTGCGCTGTCGAATTTTCCGGATCTAGATATAGGGTTTGTTTAAAATAGTCTGTGGCTAGATTGTTTTTTCCAAGTAGTCGATAACTTTCACCAATAGCATTTAAAATAGTTGTCGTAGTATCGTACTCAAGTGCTTTCTTATACTCTAAATTGGCATAGCTGTAATTTCCACTGGAACGGTATATTTCACCGTACATAAAATGCATAATACCCTGGGTGGGGTACTTTTCAATCCCAGGTGCTGGTATTTCCCTGCTCAGCTCTTGCGTTCCGCAGGAAAACATGAAAACAAGCACAATCAAGCTACATATTACTACACTTTTGTTCATCTGCTTATATTAACGAAAAAACCATAAGAAAAAAAATAAATAAAAAACCCCGGACTTCCGGGGTATGAAAAAATAAATGAAAAAGAAATATTATCCAAAATATTCTTTTTTATTGCAACCGCAAATACCGACAATTTTTTGTTTATATTTAACATTTTCACCTGCGTTTTTGACACTAGCGTAGTGTTTAATATATGAAATCTGTTCGTCGCATACCGGACATGTTTTTCCGCTTTTCTCGCGGTGTGCTATTTTTGCTCCAAAGCCTTGTGGTCTTGCCATAAGAAACCTCCATTCAATTATTCGCGGGCAAATATAAGAAATAATTGAAAAATTCCAAATTGTTTATTCGTTGACCATCATAATATTGTGCTCATAACCCGGATTTTCAATATTACTTGTGTCCGGAGTTGTATTTTCACCATTTGAATTAACAAATTCCGGATGTGTGCTGGCTGATGTCCTGGGAATATTTGTTCCCGGTTTAATGCTACGGATTTCTGCAGACGGTACAGAGGATGGGTTGTTGACTGCGACCACCGAAGTATAAATAAAAAGGGATGTTGCTACTAGCAGCAGAGCTGCTGCTGCTACTGAAATTACCCGGGAATATTCATGGAACACCCGAATAAAAGGACTTTCTTTTTGCTGATTGTGGCGATCAATTCTGGCCATTAACCGGTCATTAAAATCCAGACGGGTTTTATATCTTGGAAGTGATTTCATTGTATCTAACAGGTTGACCATATCGGCAAGCTTTTCATAGCATCTTGTGCATTTGGCTATATGTTCGTCTGCCGCTTGTCGTTGTTTTAGGTTTAAGTTAGATTCAATATAATCAGAAATGATCTTATCAAAACTATAACAATCCATCGATACGCAATTCCTCCGGTTTAATTCTTAAAAACAACATTATATAATCATGAGTTATCAAAATGTTCCGATTTATTTATTGTTCTTTTAATTCTTTTAACAGTTTTTGTAACCGCAATCGGCTTCGGTTAATACGGCTTTTTACTGTTCCAATCGAAATATCCAGAATTTGGCTGATCTCTTCGTAGGATAGTTGCTGTATTTCGCGCAGAATGATCACCGTTTTAAATTGATCCGGCAGGGTATCTATCGCCTGTTGGATTTGCTTTTCGCCATAGGAAGAGGTTGTTTCTTTTTCTGGATTGTAGGCTTCCGAGGGGATTTCATATTCTTTGTCATTAAATCCCATGCTATGAATAGAAATGACCCGGCGCCGCTTTAAACGCCGTAATTCAGATTTAGCCAAATTTGCAGCAATAGTAAAAATCCAGGTGCTGAATTTAGCAATTTCACGGTACATGTGCGCGCTGGTATATAATTTCATAAGGGTATCTTGCACCACATCCTCAGATTGTTCATAGGAATTTAAATAGCGAAAAACAAAGTTCAGCAGGCGGTCTTTATAGCGTTTGACCAATTCAACATATGCCCGTTCATCCCCTTGTTGAAACCGCGCAATTAACTCTTCATCTGTATATTTGATTTTTACCTTGTCCATTAACTCATTATCCCATCAAGCGCAATCATAAAATTACTCATTGTGTCGCAACTGGTTGTTTTCAAGCGCCGATCTGCACTTACAATTGCTTTAATGGCTTGTTTCAGCTGCTGCATACTATATCGGGTAGCCCGGGCTTTTATCTGGTTCAGCTGGTTTGGCCGGTATATCCGTAATATTTTTTCTAAATTTGCTGAATTTATCAAACGTATATCCTTCAGCATGACCAATTTCCATATAAATTGATACATGGCCGTTATAAGATAAACCTCACTTACTCCATTTTCAATCAAATTTTTACATATTGCTATTGCACTGCCTTTATCTTTATCTCCTATAGCATCCAACAGTTGTTCAATGCTGTAGGTTTTGGAATACCCGCTGATCAAACGAACATCTTCTTTGCTGATCGTCTTATTATCCGGCAAATAAATATGCACTTTATCAAGTTCATTGCTCAGCTTGCTAAGATCTGCTCCAACACAGCGTATTAATTCATTTATGGCTGTTACGTCGATATCCCGTTCATATTTTGCGGTATATTGCCGGATCCATACGGGTATTTCGTTTTCAAAGGGTGTGTTTATCATCAATGTTGTAGACGCAGCTTTTATTTTATTATAAAAAGCATTGCGGTTGTCAATTTTATCGGCAGTAATGATCAGTATATTTTCTATTATCGGCTGCTGCAAATAACTATTCATGATCTTTCTTGCCGAAGGAAGAAGCCCTTTAATCTGATCAATTACGCCGCAGCGGACCGATTGAAAAAGTGATGTGCCGAAAAGCAGGTTTTGAAGTTCAGAGGCATCGATTTCTGAAGCAGAAAAATAGCTGTAGTCGTAGGATTTATATTTGTCTGCAAGTGCATGGCGTATTGTTTGTATGGCTTTATCTCGGAGATAAAAATCATTCCCATACAGGAAATAGACAGGCTGGAGTTTTCCACTCTGTATTACGCTTATCTCGTGGTGATAATCGCTGAGCCAGCTCATATATTTATCCTAAAATGATCGTTATAAAACCCAGTGCCAAACAGTAAAAACCGAAAAGATAAAATTTCCCTTTGATAATGGCAGCCATCAGCCATTTAACTGCAAAATAACCAAATAAAAATGCTGTCGCGGTTCCGATAATAATGCCCGACCAGACAAAGCTTTCAGCTGCGAAAGCATCCCTTGCTTTAAATATTGTTGCGCCAAAAATAATCGGCAGCGCCATTAAAAATGAAAACTTTGCGAGTTTTTCACGCGGCATGCCCAGAAACATTCCGGCAGATACCGTGCTTCCCGAACGAGAAATACCCGGAATAATAGCAATAGCTTGTACTATACCTATGATGATCGCGCGCCAGCCATTCAGCGGACGTTTTTCATTTTGTACCCACTGTGTTAAAAACAACATAGTACCTGTAACAATAAGAGCAATACCAATCAAAATGATATTATCAAAAAATTGTTCAATCTGACTTTCGAAGAAAAAACCAGCTAATCCCGCCGGTATCATGGAAATTAAAATATAGATACCCATGGAAAAATGTTCATTGTTGCGCATTAATGCCGGATATTTCCGAACTTTCCAAAAATTTCCGAGTAAAGCACCGGTGATTTTTAATACATCCTTCCAGAAGACAACAAGTACGCTGAGAAAAGTGCCGAAATGAAGGAATACCGCCAACGTTACACCGGGTGTTTCAATGTCCAGAATATATTCTGCCAGCGCAAGATGTCCGGAACTGCTAACCGGAAGAAATTCGGTTAATCCCTGAACGATGGCTAAAATAATGATCTTTAAATATTCCACATTTATATCCTTTAAAAAAAACCGAACGGGCATTTAACGTTCGGCAAATATGCTCGTTAAAGGCACCGGTTCAATCATTGTACAATTTTCAACAGCCTATAACAAAACAATTCTATGATAATGTTCCTCTCATTTATCCTTGATAAATTTAAACGGCTTACAAAATAAAAGCAACTCATTTTTAGCAAATCTCTCAGTTGAAGTATCCATTATCTTATAGGTTAATATTACGGTCTGTAAAAACCAAATATATAAAAAAGATTGACCCTTGATAAAATTTATACTATCTTCGTGACGCATCAAGAGTTCCTTCAGTGGAGCGCCAACCGAGTAACGCCACGGTGGCAAAATGATGTGGGCCGGAGAGGTCAAAAACGTTACCTTCTCCTTTATCCATATTTCATTTTTTGATGCACCATAGGATGCTTTGAGATAGCGTGTATTTATTGAATAAAGGAAATGATATGGAAAAAGTATTTTTTACTTCCGAATCAGTCACTGAAGGACATCCGGATAAGATCTGTGACCAAATCTCTGATGCCGTATTGGATGCGGTGCTACAAGCGGATCCTAACTCGCGTGTTGCTATTGAAACCTTTGTTAAAACTGGCTTTGTGCTGGTAGGCGGTGAACTGACAACGAAAGCCGAATATATAGATGTACAAAAAATCGCCCGGGATACTTTGATTGATATTGGCTATGATAATGGAGAAGTCGGCTTTAATGGGCATAATTGCGGTGTGTTGGAATCCATCTCTGAGCAATCTCATGATATCAGTGTTGGCGTAAATAGTCACGGAGCCGGAGACCAGGGCATGATGTTCGGTTATGCCTGTGATGAAACCGAAGAACTGATGCCTTTACCGATATCTTTGGCACATCGCTTAACAAAACGCCTTGCGGAAGTTCGCAAAAATGGAATTTTAGATTACTTATATCCGGATGGCAAAGCACAGGTGACGGTGGAATATAATGATGATATTCCTGCGCGCATTGAAGCCATTGTAGTTTCAAATCACCATAAAAAAGAGGTCTCTCAGGTAATCATTAAAGCGGACATTGAAAAACACGTAATCCGACCGGTGTGTGGAGATCTGATGGATGCCGATACACACATTCATATTAATCCGACCGGTGCCTTTACCGAGGGCGGTCCGGTTGCGGATGCCGGTCTAACCGGCCGTAAGATCATTGTGGATACCTACGGCGGTATGGCGCGCCATGGCGGTGGTGCCTTCTCAGGAAAAGATCCCACAAAAGTTGATCGTTCGGCTGCCTATATGGCTCGTTATATTGCAAAGAATTTAGTTGCCGCCGATTTATGCAAACGCTGTGAAATTCAACTGGCTTACGCAATCGGCAAAGTGGAACCGGTTTCCCTTTTGGTTGATGCTTTTGGTACGGGGCGTTTATTAAACACAGAATTGGCGCAGATCGTGCGCAAAGAATTTCCCCTGACGCCTCATGGGATCATTGAGCATCTTAAACTGCGTCGACCGCAGTATCTGCAGACTGCTTCCTACGGCCATTTCGGACGTCCGGAGTTTACATGGGAATTCTGTGATAAGACGGCATCACTTCGAGCATATCTTCCGCTATCTGAATAATACCTTGCATTTACCTGTTTTTTATTGATAAAGTCAAAAATTTATGATAGTTTACGTGCAATAAAATATGGAACAATAATGAGAAAAACGGATTTTTTTCAAACTGATGACGGTGTAAACATTGCGTTTACCTGCTGGCTTCCGAACGAAGACCCGCGAGCGGTTGTACAAATTTCACATGGGATGGCAGAGCACGTTTCTCGCTATGAAAACTTTGCGCAGTTTTTATGTAAACACCGTATTGCCGTATATGCTAATGATCACCGGGGACACGGGAAAACTGCGGGAAAGATTGAAAATCTGGGGTATTTCGCTGACAAAAACGGTTGGATAAAGGTAGTAACGGATATGCGCAGTCTTACGAAAATTATCCGTAAAGATTATCCCAATACCCCTGTTTTATTAATGGGACATAGTATGGGTTCTTTTCTTGTGCGTACCTACATCACGCTGTATGATGATATTCACGGCGTCATTCTCTCGGGTACTACAGCCAATAATCCTCTGCTTATTACGGTTGCCCGCATCTTAGGGGTTTTTCACCGACGTAGCAAGGGACCAAAAACTCCCTCTTCCTTTTTTGATAATATGAGTTTCGGTTCATTTAATAAAAAATTTGAAGATGATGGTGAACTTGCCTGGCTGTCCCGTGATAAAACGGAAGTTAAAAAATATATCGATGATCCGTATTGCGGTTTTGTCTGTTCTGTCGGTTTTTTCCAGGATCTCTTTTTCGGATTGAATTATATTTCTAAAAAAGAACATAATCAGTGGATCCGTTTTACATTACCTATATATATTATTTCCGGAGGCAATGATCCTGTGGGTGATTTTGGGAGGGGTCCCAATAAAGTTTCCCATATGTATCACAAACTTCAGCTGGAAGATGTGTCCGTGCAGATCTATGGCGATGCGCGGCATGAATTGCTCAATGAGATCAATCACCAACAGGTGTATGACGATATCCTCGAATGGATCATATTTCATATTTAGGAATAATCTATGGCTTCGTACATTTTGACGTTTGATCTGGGAACATCCAGTGAACGAGCTATTGTTTTTAATCATGATTTTAATATTGTAGGGATGGAGCAGCGGGAATTTCCGCAACATTATCCCTCACCGGGCCGTGTAGAACAAGATCCAATGGATATTTGGAATACCCAGTTAAGCATTACAAATTCACTTTTAAAAAAACTGCATATTTCTACAAAAGATATTGCCGGTATCGGTATCACAAATCAGCGGGAAACTACCGTTGTTTGGAACCGGCATACCGGTCAACCGGTGTATCCGGCAATTGTCTGGCAGGATAAACGCACAGCTGCATTCTGTGAAATCCTTAAAGCGAAAAAATATTCCGCACAGATCCAGGAAAAAACCGGATTAATTATTGATGCCTATTTTTCAGCAACGAAACTGCATTGGATACTAAATTATGTTCCCGGTGCTCGTGTCTTAGCAGAAAAAGGTGATTTGCTATTTGGTACGGTGGACACCTGGATTATCTGGAAACTAAGTGGCGGCGCATTGCATATTACCGATGTATCCAACGCCTCACGTACTATGTTGTATAACATAAATACATTGGAATGGGATGCCGATTTGCTTGCTTTGTTTGATATCCCTGCTGCGATACTTCCCTCGGTACATGATTCATCGGAAATTTATGGGAAAACCGCGGAAGGTCTTTTTGGAAAAGGACGTATTCCTATTACCGGTATTGCCGGCGATCAACAAGCAGCATTATTTGGACAGGGTTGTTTATCACCCGGCATGGCCAAAAACACTTATGGAACCGGTTGCTTTATGCTTATGAATACCGGGGGAAAAGCCGTGAAATCCAATCATGGGCTGTTGACAACGATAGCTTGGGGTATTGAAGGAAAGATAACATATGCCCTTGAGGGCAGTGTTTTTATTGCCGGTGCGGCTATTCAGTGGTTGCGCGACAATCTACATCTTATTAAAACCGTTGCAGAATCTGAAGCTGCTGCCTGTGCCGTACAAGATACCAGCGGAGTATATTTTATACCGGCATTTAGTGGACTGGGCGCTCCATACTGGGATATGCATGTCCGGGGAACACTCTGTGGGCTCACTCAGGGATCTTCCGATAAACATATTATCCGGGCCGCATTGGAAGCCATTGCCTATCAAAGCAAGGATGTTTTGGATGCAATGGAGTGCGATTCTGGGGTTAAGCTCGAAGCTCTAAATGTGGACGGCGGTGCAACAGGCAATAATTTTTTAATGCAATTCCAAGCGGATATTTTGCCTTGTCCTGTCTTCCGGGTCGACATAGTTGAATCAACCGCGCTGGGTGCCGCATTGCTTGCCGGTCTTGCTTGCGGGTTTTGGACTCTGGAAGATATCCCGCGCAGCCGCGGGGAAGGTCGTTGCTTTAAGCCGAATATGCCTGAAAATACCCGTAGAGAACTGTATCGGGGCTGGCTGCGTGCCGTGAAACAGGCGAGGACGTGTAGAGCGGGAGAAACGGAGAGGGAGAGTGGGTGAGAGAAGAAAAGAGCAAGAAAAAAGAAATTGAGAATGGAAAATTGACAATTAAGCGAATCTCAAATTTATCTCTTTTAATCTATTTAATTCATTAATATTCCCAACGACAAATTCGTTGTTTGTTCCAACTTCAGTATGTAATGCAAATTCATTTAATTTTTTCATGATATTTTCATTATCAATATAGAAATAGTCACGATGCTTGTTTTCAGAATCATAGTCTTTACTTTCTTCATTTGGCAAAAGGATAATAGCAACCTTATGAGCAAAAGGTAAAATATAGTGCCGTTTTTCTGGGGATTTTGCTTTTTTATCATAAAAACAGTTTCTTGGTATAACGAAATCAATTTCTGTTCTGTTAACAATAATATTTACAAAGTATTCCTTGAAAAATCTTGCTCTTGATAACATTAGTATCTCTTCTTGTGTTATTGGAGATATTGCTGACGTTAAGCTTGCTTTATTTGCTTCTTCTAAAGCAATTTTACTCCTTTTAAGAGTGAAGTTGAAAAAATCAAGAATAGCGTGTTTTTCTCTTTCAGACAGCGTCAAAGGATCAATTTTCCCTTTTCCAAATTCTCTAATTTTTTTTGATATTTCACCAAAAGGACCTTCTATTGTTGTGCTCAAAAAATCTTCACAATCTTTGCTGTAGTAATTTTCAATGGTATCTAATTTTTTTATTCGTTCTGTCTTTATTGAATTATTATGCAGGTCAAGATAGTCAACCACATAACCATCTTTTTTTGATTTATAAGCAAAATTCCTGAGAATTGATTTTGGTATTTGTACATGAGAATTCATAATATTTATAATCTTATTATTCCATAACGCAATCATCGTAGCGGTCATGACCCCGAATTAATCGGGGCAGGATGAAGGCCATTTTCATATTATAATCTGTGAAATAGAAATTAAAATCCTTTGTATCTTTGTGTTTCTTCGTGTCTTCCGTCTACGTCCACCTACGCCCCGAAGTGTCGGGCCTACAGCGAGACTACGCCGGACAAGTTGTGAGATGTCTTATTTTAACTTATATATTTTACTGTACTTTTCTTCCAGATATGCTATAAAAGCATCTGCACTCAAGGGACTGTCGGTAATTACCTGGATTAAATCTTCCGGATCATAACGGTGGCCATGAATATGGACATTTTTATTTAGCCAGGTTTTCAGCGGAAGTAGTTTACCTGCTTTTACTTTGCCAGAAAGGTCCGGAATTTCCTTGTTTGCCTGCTCGTAAATTTGTGCGCCATAGAGGTTTCCCAAAGCATAAGATGGAAAGTATCCAATGGCACCCATAGACCAGTGCACATCCTGTAAAACAC
>JAGLUM010000064.1 GCA_023134755.1 Fidelibacterota bacterium
TCCTTCATCCGATCCGGCAGCTCGACCTGGCAACACCTGTACCTTGTTCTCTGTCTCTGTATCTGTTTCTGTCGTGTCAGTTACAGTTTTATCTGTTTTCAACTGCTTCGTTCGAATTGTTTTAGGTTTTAAAAGCAGATCAGTTCCCATTTTAAATGAAGTAAGTCGTGGAATAGCAAATTGATCAATACGGGTAATGCTGATACCGTCATCATTTACCCGGTATGCATAGGGATCAAAAATGGCATCCATTTTCAATGACATACCGCCAGGAAGGTCTCTAATAGTCGATCTCATAGTAATTAAGCTACTCCGCAGCGAATCTGCCAAAAAGTTATAGCTGTGTTGAATATTGAGAAAATGTGTTTTTTTATCTTCTCCGTTCAACTGCTGTATTTTTGAGTCAAAATTATGATTAAAACTGAAAATAAAGGTTTGACTTTCCGATGAGGGTGTTCGTCCAAGCAGGGTACTTTGAAAATAATCATATTTAACAATTTCGCCGTTGGTACCGATACCGGAAAAAACATATTCCGGATTACCCGACTGATCTGGGCAGTATGAATAATTCAGGCTCATGTTGATAGTATGCCGGATCGCTTTAAATCGCCAGATATTAATATTATATACTCCATAGAGGGTCGTGCTGGCCCGGGTACCCAGGTTAAAACGTCCACGGCGCTTAAAGCCATCAACATCCTGGAGAACCACATTCCCGTTGCTGTCAACCAGTGCGGAATCATTCCGCATGACCGGTGCTTTGTAGAGTGTTGTCCAATCCTCAGAATAATTTAAATACGGGGAAAGGGTTAAAAATCCGAATAGCTTATTATTATAGCGAACCCCCATATTGGTCTGAAATTTATTTTTCATATCATCATTAAACAGAGAATCGGCATAATCCCATGTATGGGTCATTTGATTGCTTAATGTTGAATTAAATGTATAGGTAAATTTGTGATACCATTTCTCTGGATCGGTCAGACTTTTCCGTTTAAATATTTTAGCTGAAGGTTTCGAAATAGAAAACTGGGGAAAATAGGTTATAGTACTTCCGGTTAATAGATCCTCTGTCCGGGAAGCATTTACATTCATAGTGAAAGGACCAAGGGATGTCCGAAACGTCGCCCGGGAAACTATCTGCTGTTCCAGACGTTCGTCTTTGTTCAATTCCTCAGCAAAATGTTGAGAATCATTAGTGAAACTGCCTGAAATGTTCAGACTTGATTTCTGTCCAATGGTCTGCGGATGGTTAATAGAAATTTTATATCCCTGCTTGGGAGTTCCCGATAAAAAATAATTCCAGTATTTCAGTGTTAGATTTCCATTGCTGATATGATTCCGCCATGCATAACGCTGCCGGAGTTCCGCATTGATCCCCTGATTATCATAAAAATCTATGAGGATGCGTGCATCATAATAATCATTAGGCGCCCAGTAATATCCACTTCCTTCCAATGCCCAACCCTTCGTTGAATAGGTGCCAAAATGCGGAATGATCCATCCACTGCGGCGGTTCCCTTCTTCGATGGAAACAAACAGAGTGGGAATATACATCAAGGGAATATCCGCAATTTTAAAGACAATATCCTGCGCAAATACCCTGTCACCCGGGATAACCTTCATACGTTTTGCTTCTATACAAAAATGCGGCTCATCTAAGCTACAGGTTGTAAAAACACCATCGGTAACATACAGCGGTTCCTCCTCAGTTTTTAACAAGCTTTTGCCGTGATAATATCCTTCTTTAATTTGTGTCTTTCCGCGGGTGATTTTACCGTGCTGGGTGTCTAAATTATATTCAAATAATTTTCCGTATACCGGCGGATCATTTCCCTGAATAAACTCGGGCAATTCACGGTCTTTCCCAGGAATTGCATATAGAATATTGGTATTCCAGTCGACCTTCATAGTATCCGCACGCAGTTTAATATCTCCATATACCATATTGGATTTCGGATAAATAGACATTATATCTTTTTGCAGATCATAGTATACTTCATTACCGTGATAGATAACTGTTGTATCCATTTCTTCGTAGGATGTATCCGGCCGGAAATGGCCGTCAACCTCAAAAATAGCATATATATCCCGAATTTTTCCGTCTTCAAATAACAGACGAATAGTATCTGAAGCCATATGATTTATACCTTTATAAACGGAATCTTTAAACACATGATAATCTGTGATAACCATTCCGGCCATATCCATACGTTTCGGATTATCTTCTTTATCAAAGGATAAAGAGAGATATTTCCCTGTTATCACGCTGGTATGTACAATTGAATCTCCTTCTGTATCCCGCAAATATCCATTTTCCGTCAGTGTGACTTTCGGATT
>JAGLUM010000065.1 GCA_023134755.1 Fidelibacterota bacterium
GCAGCGCCGGTAATCATATTCTTAATATAATCTGCATGACCCGGACAGTCTACATGCGCGTAGTGACGCTTTTCTGTCTCGTACTCTACGTGTGCTGTCGCTATCGTAATACCGCGCTCACGTTCTTCGGGGGCATTATCAATACTATCAAATGAACGAATTTCTGCGTTACCTGTCTTAGCCAGGACCGACGTTATCGCTGCCGTTAACGTTGTCTTGCCATGATCCACATGACCAATCGTTCCTATGTTCATGTGTGGTTTCGTGCGTTCATATTTTACTTTAGCCATGTGAAATACTCCTTTGTTTCACTAATTAACTTGTTCCACAATTGCTGCGGGAGCAGGCGCATAATGATCAAACTGCATTGTGAACACTGCCCTACCCTGGGTGATAGATCTCAAGTCTGTTGCATATCCGAACATCCCGGCTAAAGGAACATCGGCATTTAAGACCTGAGCATCATTACGTGGTGTCATACCTTTTATTTGACCCCGTCTCGATGTGAGGTCACCCATAACATCACCTAAATATTCATCCGGTGTAATAACTTCAACAGACATAACCGGTTCTAATAAAATAGCACCTGCTTTCATTACTGCGTTACGAAAAGCCTTGCTACCGGCTACTTTAAACGCCATTTCTGATGAGTCCACAGGGTGAAACCCGCCATCAACAAGCGTTATCTTTACATCTTCCATCGGATATCCTTTCAGGACACCGGTTTTACATGCATCTTCTATTCCCCGCTTAACTGCAGGGATATATTCTCTGGGGATTGCACCCCCAACAATTTTATTTTCAAAAACAAAACCTTTGCCTTTTCCCGCAGGTTCTACATCAATGATCACCCGGGCATATTGGCCTTTTCCGCCGGTTTGCTTTTTAAATATTTCATCAATGTGAGCAGATTTTGTAATGGTTTCTTTATAGGCAACCTGTGGCTTACTTACGTGAGCCTGTACCTTAAATTCACAACGAAGGCGATCAACAATGATATCCAAATGAAGCTCACCCATCCCCCAAATAATCGTTTGTCCGGTTGATTCTTCATATTTGACCTGAAAAGTAGGATCTTCATCGGACAGTTTTATCAATCCGTCCGTTAAGGCCTCTTGGTCAGCCTTGCTCGCTGGCTCAATAGAAACATTGATAACCGGATTCGGGAAATTCATTTCTTCAAGAATAATTTGATGTTTCTCATCACAGAGAGTCTGTCCGGTGCGGGTATTTTTTAGTCCAACTACCGCAATAATATCACCGGCAAAAGCCTCTTTAAGATCTTCCCGTTTGTTGGCGTGCATTTTTAGAATCCTGCCAAAACGCTCACGTCTCCCTGTCTCTGAATTTATCATATATTTGCCAGTAGAAACATGACCACTGTACACCCGCATATAGGTTAAGCGGCCGACATAGGGATCGGTCATTATTTTAAATGCCAGAGCACTAAAGGGCGCATCGGGATCTGCAGTACGAATTTCTTCTTTACCGGTTTTCGGAGCTTTGCCGTGAACATCCTTTACATCAAGCGGTGAAGGAAGATAATCTACAACAGCATTCAGAAGCTCCTGAACTCCCTTGTTTTTAAATGCAGATCCAGGCAGTACCGGGACAATATCTCCCTTAATGGTTCCTGTTCGGATAGCTGATTTCAGTTCCGCTTCGGTCAGTTCCTGACCTTCAAGGTACTTTTCAAGAAGGGAATCATCATAGGATGCAATTTCCTCGATCAGATGATAGCGATACTCTTCGACTTCTTCAGCCATATCCTTTGGAATGGGTCCGTATTCAAATTTCTTCCCAAGGGTTTCATCTTTATATAATATAGAGCGATTATTGATCAAATCGATAATGCCGTTAAACATGTCACCTGATCCAATGGGAAGAAATACCGGAAGCGGGTTGGCTCCCAGGCGTTTTCGTATCATATCAAGCACATTAAAGAAATCCGCTCCAGCACGATCCATTTTATTTACAAACGCAATACGCGGCACATGATAATTATTGGCTTGTTTCCAAACGGTCTCGGATTGCGGTTCCACACCGCCTACACCGCAAAATAATGCAACAGCACCGTCTAGAACGCGTAATGAACGTTCAACTTCTGCTGTAAAATCAACATGACCCGGTGTATCAATAATATTAATTCGGTGGTCTCCCCATAAACAGGCGGTTGCAGCAGACGTGATCGTAATACCACGTTCTTTTTCCTGCTTCATCCAGTCCATGATGGCTGTACCTTCATGCACTTCACCAAGCCGATGCGAAATTCCGGTATAATATAAAATACGCTCTGTTGTTGTCGTTTTACCGGCATCAACATGAGCCATAATTCCGATATTCCGCAATTTTGATAAGTCTAAAGCCACGTATTACTTCCTGTCACTTAACGACTGAAATGAGCAAATGCTTTATTTGCTTCAGCCATTCTGTGCGTATCTTCTTTCTTTTTAATTGATGAACCCTCACCTTTAGAGGCGGACATCAATTCAGATGCTAATTTTTGGGCCATGGTACTGCCTGAGCGCGCTTTGGAATAATTAATGATCCAACGCATTGCAAGAGCATAACGACGGTTATGGCGAACTTCAATAGGAACCTGATATGTAGCACCGCCAATTCGCTTGGATTTTACTTCCAAAACAGGAGCAACATTATCAAGTGCTTTCTGGAATGCTTCCAGTCCTTTTCCGCCGGTTTTTTCGTTAAGTACATCAATTGCGCCATACATTATTTTTTCGGCAACACCCTTCTTACCCCGTTCCATCAGATTGTTGACAAATTTTGTCACAATCTTTGAATCGTATTTAGGATCCGGTAATACGTCGCGTTTGGGTGGTTTATTCCTTCTTGACATAAATTAATTCTCCACAATTAAGATTTCGGCCGTTTCGTGCCGTAACGTGATCGACTTTGCCGTCTACCTTCCACACCGGCTGTATCCAGTGTGCCTCGAATGATATGGTAGCGAACACCCGGAAGATCTTTTACGCGACCCCCTTCAATTAGCACAATAGAGTGCTCTTGAAGGTTGTGACCTTCGCCCGGGATATATGCCGTAACTTCTGTACCTGTAGTTAAGCGAACACGCGCAACTTTCCGTAACGCTGAGTTCGGTTTTTTCGGCGTCGTTGTATAGACGCGTGTGCAGACACCGCGTTTCTGCGGGTTTGCATTCAAGGCTGGTACCTTGTTTTTCTTTGTGATCTTTTTTCTACCTTGTCGTACTAACTGATTGATCGTGGGCATAAGTGTTTTTCTCCAATTTTCACAAAAGCCAAATAAGATAATGCATGTAATCATTTTTTGCAAGTTTTTGTTTGATTTTTTCGCAGTGTTTTTTCCAGGTATTTCTTGCTTTATTTGAACTCATTATCTATGTTTTTTTCCAGGAATTTATATTGTAATAATGTCTTCTGATTATACACCAATTTAGATGTTTTCAGATTGCCATTTTGTTGTTCTTTACCGGCAAGTTTACAATTTGTTTTTTTATCACTATTCTATAAATTGGCATTCATAATTCTTCATTATAAAAAAGCCCTGCTAAAAAACAGGGCGCTTTATATTTATCCGGTTATAGGATATTATTCAGTTGGTAATTCTACGGATTCAGCAGGAGTTTGTTCATTAGTCAATGTCGCATCCATTTCCACTTCAATTTCTTCATATTCCGGTTCTACAACATTCAATTTGAGGTATTTGGGCATACCGGTACCGGCAGGAATCATCCGTCCGATAATGATATTCTCTTTTAATCCGTTGAGATCATCAATCTTTCCGGATATCGCAGCGTCGGTAAGGACGCGGGTGGTTTCCTGAAATGATGCAGCAGAAAGGAAGCTTTTTGTATTCAGTGATGCCCGGGTAATACCAAGCAGTAATGTGTCGTAGGTAGCAGGTCTTGCCGATTTAAATTTCGCGGGCCGTTTTTCAGCTGCTTTATGACGTACATTGTCTTCTTTGACCATCTTTCTCGGATATATATTACCTTCAATCAAAGACGTATCCCCGGCATCAGAAATAGTAACCATATCAAACAGTTTGTCATTTTTGCTTTGAACTTCCTGGCGGCTCACACGATCCTTAATAAGAAGATCAGTATCACCGGGATCTTTAATTTCAACTTTTTGCAGCATCTGACGTACGATAACTTCAATATGTTTATCGTTGATACGGACACCTTGCAGGCGGTACACATGCTGAATTTCATTTAACAGGTGTTTCTCTGCTTCTTTTACACCGCGAATCTTAAGAATTTTACGTGGTGGAATAGCACCGTCACACAGTGGTTCACCAGAACGAATTAAATCGCCTTCGTGAACAAGGATATGTTTTCCTTTTGGAATCTTGTAGGTATATACTTCTCCCAGTTCGTTGGTTACACGAATGGTTTGAATACCGTGTTGTAGTTTATCAAAACGAACATGACCGTCAACTTCAGATACAATGGCTTCATTGCTGGGATTCCGTGCTTCGAAAAGCTCAGATACTCTTGGCAGACCACCGGTAATATCGTTACTACGAGCGCTTTCTTTTGACCGTTTTGCTAATGTTTGCCCTTGAATAACCGCGTCGCCGTCTTTCACTATTAATGAACTATTTTCAGGCATTGCGATGTGTTTCCCGACCAATTCACCGGTATCATCATAAACGGCTATTCGTGCAGTTTTTTCACGGTCTTTTGAAGCAACAATCTGCCATTCAACGTGACCTGATGAATCTGTCACTACATCATAGGTAACACCTTCAATCAAATCGACAAACTTTACGATACCATCGTATCGTGATACGATATGTTCGTTATAAGCATCCCAATCATATAAGGTGGTTTCCGGTTTTACTTTATCGCCATTTTTTATATGTACCTTTGCACCCTGCGGGACGGTATAAGTGATTAAATTACGGTTATCAGCATCAACGATAGAAATCTTTCCATTCCGGACCAAAACAATATTCAAGTCATTTTCAGAAATCAGGAAATTATCAGAAAATTCGATTTTTCCCTTATAGCGGGCAGTCTGATGTGATTCCTGAATGAAACGGCTGGCTGTACCACCGATATGAAAGGTACGCAACGTTAATTGGGTGCCGGGTTCGCCAATGGACTGTGCGGCCATAATGCCGACTGCCTCTCCCAGGTTGACCAGTCTATCAGTCGCCAGATTACGTCCATAACAGTTAGCACATACTCCGGTTTTAGCTTCACAGGTCAGTACTGAGCGAATATACACTGATTTTACATTGCTGTTTGAAATCTTTTCTGCCAGTTTTTCATCAACGAATTGGCCAACTTCAGCTATCACTTCATCTGTGAGAGAATCAATTACATCTTCCTGTAAAATCCGACCGATAATACGTTCTTTCAATGATTCTATAGTATTCTCCCCTTCTTTTAGGGAAGCAACACGAATACCATTGATCGTACCGCAGTCTTCTTCATTGACAACTACATCCTGTGCTACATCAACCAAGCGGCGTGTTAAGTATCCTGCATCCGCGGTTTTCAAAGCGGTATCAGAAAGTCCTTTACGCGCACCGTGTGTAGAAATAAAGTATTCCAGTACAGTCAGGCCTTCTTTAAAGTTCGATGTAATTGGTGTTTCAATGATTTCACCGCTTCCACCGGTTACATTTTTTTGCGGTTTATTCATCAATCCGCGCATACCTGCCAACTGTTTGATCTGGTCCTTTGAACCACGAGCGCCGGAATCTGACATCATAGACAAAGGGTTAAATCCTTCGTTGTCTTCTTCCAGTATTTTATTCATGACCGACTGAACAGCATCAGTGGTTATTGACCATGCATCAATTACCTTATTGTAGCGTTCATTTTCAGTGATCACACCACGGTTACGTTTATCATTAATTTCATTAACTCTTTTTTCGGTTTTCTCAATAATGCTAAATTTTTCCTCTGGGATAATAACATCAGACAAAGCGATGGATATCCCGGAACGCGTTGCCATGGCAAATCCAAGATCTTTTAAATCATCAAGAAACTCAATAGTTCGGTTTATCCCGACCTTGCGGTTAGATTCACTGATAATACTTTCTATGCTTTTTTTAGCGATCAATTCATTATAGAAAGGCAGTTCATCCGGGACGATTGAGTTAAATAAAATTCGCCCAATAGTTGTAGAAATAATTTTTCCATCTATAAGGACCTTTACATTTGCATGGAGAGTAACCCAGCGATTATCCAAAGCAAGCAGTGCTTCATCTGCACTATAGAATACCGTACCTTCTCCGAGCTGATTTGACTTTGCACGCGTAATATAGTATATACCTAATACCATATCCTGAGAAGGAATAGCTATCGGGTTTCCGTTCGCGGGATGAAGAATATTGCTGCTTGCAAGCATCAGCATACGAGATTCAATCTGTGCTTTAAGAGAAAGAGGTACATGAACCGCCATTTGGTCACCGTCAAAGTCGGCATTAAATGCTGCACAAACCAGAGGGTGAATACGGAGGGCTTTTCCGTCGATTAAAATAGGTTGAAATGCCTGAATACCTAAACGGTGAAGGGTCGGTGCGCGGTTTAGCAATACCGGGTGATCCTTAACTACGTATTCCAGGAGTCTCATAACTTCCGGGTCGCGCTGTTCAACCATGCTTTTTGCAACCTTTGTCGTTCCGGCTTTACCGCGGACCAATAATTCACGAATTAAATGCGGCTTAAACAACTCTGTTGCCATAAGCTTAGGAATTCCGCATTCGTGCATCTTTAATTCCGGTCCAACTACAATAACGGAACGGGCGGAATAGTCAACACGTTTTCCCAGAAGATTCTGACGAAAACGGCCTTCTTTTCCGTTTAACATATCCGATAATGATTTCAGAGGACGTCGGGTACCGGATCGGACTGCCGCACGTTTTCTTCCATTATCAAATAATGAATCAATTGCTTCCTGCAACATTCGTTTTTCATTTCGCAAAATAACTTCCGGAGCTTTAATATCGATCAATTGTTTTAAGCGATTATTCCGGATGATAACCCTGCGATATAAATCGTTTAAATCAGATGCTGCAAAGCGGCCGCCCTCGAGTGGAACAAGAGGTCGTAATTCCGGCGGAATAACCGGCAGGACTTTCAGGATCATATACTCAGGACGATTAATGGGGTCATTCCCTTCTATAGTTATAAACGATTTTAAAATCTTTAGACGTTTGACAATATCATCGCGTTCAGAAACAGACCGGGTTTTTTTAAGCCGTGCTTTAAAGTCGTTCACTAATTCCGGGATATCCAGATCGACCAGTAATTCATATACGGCCTGTGCTCCGGTTTTTGCGATAAACAAATCTTCTTCTTCAATCGGTTCATCTGCTTCTTCACCATAAGTATACAGAAGTTCAAAATATGTGTCTTCGTCCAGTAGTTCCATATGTTTAATTGGACGAACCTTTCCGTTTTCCTCAACTTCCGCTTTCCCCGGCTGAATAACTACATAGGATTCATAGTAAATAATCTGTTCTAGTTTTTTTGCGGGAATTCCAAGTACGTTCGCCAACTTGGAAGGAATCGATTTCAGGAACCAGATATGAACAACCGGAACGGCCAAATTAATGTGTCCCATACGTTCACGACGGACACTCTTACGGGTAACTTCAACACCACAGCGGTCGCAGATAATTCCTTTGTAACGAATACGCTTATATTTACCGCAGTGACATTCCCAATCCTTCACGGGACCAAAAATCTTTTCACAGAATAAACCATCTTTTTCAGGTTTATATGAACGATAGTTTATGGTCTCGGGTTTAAGGACTTCGCCCCGAGATTTACTTAAAATTGATTCCGGCGAAGAAAGACGAATCTGTATCTTTTGAAAGTCTTTGCTTGCCGACTTTTGTTGTAATGTGCTAAATGCCAATGTAACATCCTCCTATAGAAGGAATTATATCAAATCCATTTCAATACCTAAACCTTCAAGTTCTTTTAAAAGAACATTGAATGATTCCGGTGTTCCAAACTCGGGCAGGTTTTCACCCTTCACAATTGCATTATAAACGCGTGTTCTTCCGTCAACATCATCAGATTTAACTGTGAGTATCTCCTGAAGCGTATGTGCTGCACCGTAGGCTTCCAATGCCCAGACTTCCATTTCTCCGAAACGTTGTCCACCAAACTGCGCTTTACCACCCAGAGGTTGCTGTGTAATCAGAGAGTATGGGCCGGTAGAACGTGCATGCATTTTATCTTCAATCATATGCGCAAGTTTCATCATATAAATGTAACCACAGGTAACCGGACTATCGATTTTTTCTCCGGTACGCCCGTCATACAAATTACTTTTTCCATTTTCAGGAAGATTTGCTTTTATCATTAAAGCTGATATATCATTATAGGTGGCGCCGTCAAAGACCGGTGTTTCGAAATGAATACCTAGTTCTTCAGCAGCCCATCCTAACATGGTTTCATATAACTGACCCAAGTTCATACGAGAAGGAACCCCCAGTGGATTCAGCACAATATCAACAGGTGTGCCATCCGGCAAAAAGGGCATATCTTCTTCCGGGATAATAGTTGAAACTACACCTTTATTTCCATGGCGTCCTGCCATTTTATCTCCGATAGAAACCTTGCGCTTGCTGGCAATATATACCTTAGCAAGCTTTAAGACACCCGGTTGCATATCATCACCCGCACGAACTTTGAATTGTTCGTTCTTCATGTCTTCAATAATTCCTTCAGAAATATTCTGATAGTTTTCAACTAATTTCGTTACCCGTTCAAAAACATTTTCATTCTCGATCCAGGCTTTTTCCATATCAATGTGATTAAAATCACAGGTCTCGAAAAATTCCCAATTCCATGTTTTTCGTTTATTATGGATAATATTACCGCCTTTATCATGGATTCCCATGCAGGGTTGATCCTGAATAAGGTTTTGTAATTTATCAATAAATTTCAGACGTAGTATATGGATACGCTCAATCAGCTGTTGTTCCAACTTCTGAATTTTTTCCTTTTCATCGCGGCGTGATTCTTTTCCTTTGTGTTCGAATAGTCGGGTATCAATCACAACCCCGTTAGTACTGGGATCTGCCCTTTTAGAAGCATCCTTAACATCTCCGGCTTTTTCACCAAAAATGGCCCGAAGCAGCTTTTCTTCCGGTGTGGGATCGGTTTCCCCTTTCGGAGTGACTTTACCGATGACAATATTACCGTGTTTAACCGGAGCACCGACTCGGATAAGACCGTTTAAATCGATATTTTTGGTTGCTTCTTCGGATACGTTTGGAATTTCGCGAGTAAGTTCTTCACTGCCACGCTTGGTATCCCTGACTTCCAGGTCAACTTCCTTCACATGAATGGAAGTAAAGATATCTTCTTTTACCAGACGTTCACTTAGAATGATCGCATCCTCATAGTTGTATCCGCGCCAAGGCATAAACGCCACAAGAACATTGCGCCCCAAGGCTAATTCGCCCTGATCCGTGGATGTACCGTCCGCAATGGGTTCACCGGCTTTTACTTTATTTCCTTTGCGCACAATCGCTCGTTGATTAATGCTGGTATCCTGGTTTGTACGTTGAAACTTCTTCAATTTATAGACAACGCGTCCCTCATTTTCATCCAGAGATACATCCGCGTCAAAGTCTTTTAGTGGACGAAGCACAATTTTGCGTGCATCAACATATTCGACAATAGCATCTATCGGTGAAGTAACCACCGCGCGGCTGTCACGAGCAACAATAGGTTCCATTCCGGTACCAACCAGCGGAGCTTGGGGTGTTAGAAGAGGTACGGATTGACGTTGCATATTTGAACCCATGAGAGCACGGTTTGCATCATCGTGTTCAAGAAACGGGATCAAGCTGGCTGCCGCAGAAACCATCTGAATTGGGGATACGTCCATATAATTGATCCCTTCGGGATTAACTACCGGATAATCGGCTTGATGCCGGCAGCGAATATGGTCGTTCTCAAATTCATTTTTTGTGGTTAATGGCGCATTTGCTTGCGCAATAATATTTCGGTCTTCATCATCGGCAGACAAATAATTTATCGTATTGGATACCTTAGTATTACCCTTATAATGGGTCACCTTTCGATAGGGTGTTTCGATAAAACCCAAACGATTAACAATCGCATAATTTGCGAGAGATGAAATCAATCCAATATTGGGACCTTCAGGGGTCTCAATTGGGCAAAGACGACCGTAATGTGTATAGTGTACATCTCGAACCTCAAATCCGGCACGTTCCCGGGTTAAACCACCCGGACCCAAAGCAGATAAGCGCCGTTTATGCGTTAGTTCCGCCAGAGGATTGGTCTGGTCCATAAACTGGGACATTTGTGATGTCCCGAAGAACGTGTTTATTACTGAGGTTAAAATACGGCTATTAATAAGTCCCTGTGGAGTGAGATTTTCAGCATTGTGAATATTCATCCTATCACGAATGGTCCGTGACATACGGGTGAATGCCAGTGAGAATTGATTCCCAAGTTGTTCGCCTACCGTTTTAACACGGCGGTTTCCAAGGTGATCAATATCATCTGATGCCTTTTCACCACGACGCATGCTGATAAGCTGTTTAACCATCATAACAAAATCTTCAGGAGCTATCACCGTATTATCAAGTGGAATATTTAGATTGAATTTTTTGTTCATCCGGTATCGGCCAACCTGTCCCAGATCATATTTTTTAGGACTGAAAAATAATTTTTCAAAGAACTTTTGTGCAGTTTCGATATTTGGCGGTTCACCGTTACGCAAATTTTGATACAGATAAACTAATGCATCTTCGATAGTGGGTTCACGGTCATCTTCATCTATAATGCCCACTTTGTCGCGTTCACGGCGAATAGAATTTGCAAGCAATTTAAAGTCAATCTCGCGATCTGCGCCAATTACTTCAATTTGCTTTACTTTCTTCTTTTTAAGCTCACCAATTAACTTGCTGTCTAATACTACCCGTTTATCTTCACCGGTACCGGCTTCCAGAAAAACTTCCCCGGATTTTTTATCAATAACAGGAGTTACAACAACTCGTTCTTCAAGATCCCCACTAAGCGGCAGGGTTTCCAGTATATCAAACTGCTGGAAAATTTCATAATCGGTTTTGAATCCAATGGCTCTAAGAAAAATGGTAACAGGAAATTTTTTACGCCGATCAATAGTGACATAAATTGCATCAAAAATATCTGTGGTTAAATCAACCCATGAGCCGCGCATCGGAATAATACGGGCGTTGTAAAGCACGGTGCCATTAGGGTGCCGTGCATCATTAAAGAAGACACCCGGAGAGCGTTGTAGCTGGCTAACAATAATTCTTTCAGCACCATTAATAATAAAGGTGCCTCGAGGCGTCATAAACGGGATGTTTCCAAAGAATACATCCTGTTCAATGGTGCCGGCTAATGCTCCGGTATCTGAATCTTCTTCAGCCACTTTTAGTACAAGTCGAGCCTTCAGAGGAACGGAATAAGTAATACCGCGTTCCACACATTCTTGCTCTTCATACCGCGGTTTCCCAATTAAATAATTTTTATACTCAAGTACAAATGTGTTATGAGTATCCTCAATTGGGAAAATGGATCGAAAAGCATTTTCAAGACCGAGATCCTGACGTTTGCCTGGACGAACTTTTGTCTGCAAAAAGTTTTCAAAAGAACTCAACTGTACATTCAGAAGGTCCGGCGTATCTAGAACATGTTTGATCTTCGAAAACGATGTTCGCTTGATCTTTCTTTTTATACTTGCCAAGAGATAGTCCTCCCTTGTATTTTTTTTTTAAAACAAACTAAGAGCCATCGTTATGTTGACGACTCATTTTAAACTCTCTGAGCGTTACTTGTACAACCATTATTTTAGTTCTACTGTTGCTCCGACTTCTTCAAGTTTTGTTTTAATTTCTTCTGCGCTATCTTTAGGTAAAGCTTCTTTTACAGCAACAGGTGCGCTTTCAACCAAATCTTTGGCTTCTTTTAAGCCTAAGCCGGTTAATTCGCGAACGACTTTGATGACATTGATCTTTCTTTCGCCATAGCTCTGAAGCATGACATTAAATTCAGTTTTTTCTTCAGCGACTGCTGCTGCGCCTGCAGGAGCAGCTGCTACAGCAACGGGTGCAGCTGCAGTGACGCCAAATTTTTCTTCGATCTCTTTAATCAATTCTGAGATTTCCAGCATGTTTGCTGTCTCTAAGTATCCTAATACATCGACTCGTTTAATGTCGGCCATTTTAATCCTCCCTTAAATTCTATGAGGTTTATTGTTAATATTATTGTTTTATTTTTTCTAATGGTTTTAATACACTCAGTAAATCGCGCATTGGGGACTGCAGACAACCCAATATCTGTTGCATCGGAGATTGCAGCATGCCCAACAATGTGCTCATTAACACGTCGGCAGAAGGAAGTTTTGCGATTTGAACAACTTTTTCCTTTCCACACATTTCGCCCTCAAAAATCAAAGCTTTAACATCTGGTTTATTGAGGTCTTTCGTCTTTTTCTGGAATTCAATTAAGATCCTTGCTGGTGTAACAGGGTCATTGCTATAGACCAAAGCAGTTGAACCGGTGAGAAAATCACTTTTTTCAACATCATATCCTGCATCTTTCAGGGCACGCAAGATTAAGGTGTTTTTTACAACCTGCATACTTACGTTGTTTTCAAACAACTCAGAACGCAATTCATTCACCTGTTCAACATTCAATCCAAGGTAATCAGAAAAATAAACGGCACTTGCGTTTTTGATCTTTTCACTAATTTCCTTAACTACTTCATTTTTTTTCGAGGCTTGCATGAACCAATCTCCTAAGCTAATGCAGATTGTTTATCAACTTTAATTCCGGGACCCTGTGATGATGAAAGTGTTATCTTTTGGAGGTAGGTCCCTTTCAGTGTCGTCGGTTTCAATTTCATTATGGTAGACATCATGCCTTTTACATTATCAGCAATCTGTTCAGCCGAGAATGATGCTTTTCCGATAACAACGTGAAGGATACCGTATTTATCTACACGAAAGCTGATCTTTCCAGCTTTTGCTTCTTTAACAGCTTGTGTAACATCGTTGGTTACTGTACCTGTCTTCGGATTTGGCATTAATCCCCGCGTTCCCAAAGCACGTCCCAGTTTTCCAACATGTCGCATTACATCGGGTGTTGCAATACACACGTCAAACTCAAACCATCCGCCTTCGATCTGCTTTATATAATCTTCTAATCCAGCGTAATCGGCACCAGCTTCTTCAGCTGCTTTTACCTTTTCGCCCTGCGTTAAAACCAATACACGAACTTTTTTGCCTGTACCATGTGGAAGAATTACCGTTCCACGAATATTCTGATCTGAATAGCGCGGATCAACACCTAAGTTCAGTGTCAATTCGATAGATTCGTCGAATTTGGCATTTGCGGCTTTTTTTAATAATTCGATGCTTTCAAGAAGTGGGTATTCGAGTGTCTTGTTAACAAGCTTAAAATTTGCCGAATATCGCCTACTATGCTTCATTAATTCTTGCCTCCAATTAACCTTCTACCGTTAATCCCATACTCCGTGCGGTTCCGGCGATCATGCGCATCGCTTGTTCCACGGTATGAGCGTTTAAATCTTTCATTTTTAATTTGGCAATTTCTTCAAGATCTTTGGATGTCACAGTTCCAACCTTTTCTTTGTTGGGTACAGGGGATCCCTTGTCAATCTTGGCTGCTTTTTTTAATAATATGGCAGCTGGCGGCGTTTTCGTTATAAATGAAAACGAACGGTCTGCATACACCGTAATCACGACAGGAATAATCAAGCCCATCTTATCCTGAGTTTTTGCATTGTACGCCTTGCAGAATTCCATAATATTCACACCGTGCTGACCAAGGGCCGGACCTACGGGAGGTGATGGATTTGCCTTCCCTGCAGGAAGCTGTAACTTGATAATTGCTTCTATTTTCTTTGCCATAATTTTCTTACCTGTTTTTAGGTTTAATCATTTATTTATTTTTCTTTTTCTAACTGGAGATAATCCAGCTCCACAGGTGTTGAACGTCCAAAAATACTGACCATAACTTTAACTTTGCGTTTTTCTTCATTGACTTCTTCAACAATACCGGAGAAATCAACAAAGGGACCGTCAACCACTTTAACTGGATCACCTATCTGGAACGGAGTTCCCATAACTTCACGACCGTCTTTCTTTTCGACTTCGCCAAGGATACGGGCAATCTCTTTTTCTGTTAATGCCTGTGGAATACCATTTGAACCGACAAAACTGATAACACCGGATATATTTTCAACAAAATATTTTGTTTCCGCTGTCATTTCAATCTTGATCATAATATAACCGGGATAAAATACTTTCACACGGGTGCGTTTTTTGCCATCCCGCATTTCAACGACATTTTCAGTGGGAACCAAGACATTTTCTATGTATTCAGACAACCCTGATTGCTCCGCCTCATACATGATGCGTTCTGCTACTAGTCGCTCTTTTCCTGATAATGCTTTTAAGGTATACCATTTCATTGTATTATAACCACTCAATTAACTTTCTAACCAGGGTGCCAACACCAAAATCGACCAACGCGATATAGGTGGCAATGACAGCAGAAAATATTAACACTACGCCGGTTGAAGAT
>JAGLUM010000066.1 GCA_023134755.1 Fidelibacterota bacterium
TTCATAAAATGCACGGTAAAGGGTTTCGATCCGCTGGTTTCTGCAACATGCATTCCGGCTGCCAGTCCGGAATCCAGCGCGGACATAATACTAAAATCGTCGATACACCAGTATTTTTCATTCGTGCCACGGAAATTGAATTTAAATTTAACATCGCGAGAACCCTTGATCTGGTTGGTCAAATCCAGCTCACAGATTTCCGGGTCTATGGTGTTTTCGGTCCAGCGTCTAACTTCAAACCAAGAGGCGCCATCGTTAATCGTGTAGAGTAATCGGGCAAGGGTGATGGATGAAATTTCCAGTTTATGCTCAAAGCGTAGAACCACAGAGCGGCTTAGAGCAAAATTAAAGGATTGTGTAATCAGCTCTGCATCAATGTAAATATCCCCCATGTGTTCACTGTCCATGATCATAAATCCGTTGTTTGACGTACTTGAGGTAAAATTCCTGCTTTCCGGATTTTCTGTTGACCAGGTTCCGTTTCCGACACGATCAAAAATAACCCAGCCTTCCGGTAGTCCGCTGGAGAAATCCGTTGCATAAAATGGCGGTGATGTCGTTGTCACTGATCCGCTAATCTTATCGGAGTATACATAGCTGCTGTCATCAAAAGAAAAAATTGCATAGTAATTGGTGATTCCCGGTTCCAGTCCTGTATGATAAAAAACTGAGTCCAAACCTTTATAAATAACCTCGCCTCCGGCTACAACATCGTCTACTTCGTAGCGTGTTAAATTGTTTACATAACCGATATCAGGGTCTGTCGACCATAGTATAATTACTGAATCGACAGCATCATTGAGCGCCCAGCTGATGCGTATCGAATCATATCCCATGGGTTCAAGAACCAGATCGGTTGCCGCATCAACATTGCCATCACCAAAATAGAATGTGATCACACCGCTTGTCTCAGTAATTTGCCGAATGGGGCTGCGGCTTGCTTGCCCCGCCCAATCCAGTGCATTGGGACTTCCGGTATCAAGAAAATTGCTGTTACCTGAGGTTCCAGGGAAAGGATCACCGGCATCAATTTTACTGCTCGTAATATTGCCCTGACCATCGGCTTCTTCTAAATCAAATGCCTGGCGGTAGGGGTTACAGTTTAGTGTATTATTATTCCAGCCACTTGAATTCATATCAATATGATAAATAAGCAGACCGTGACCCGGCAGCGCAGCATCCCAGGCACTTTGCTGGCGATTTTCCATCATAAAAAATTCATCATCTGTCTGAGAAAAGAAATACCGGGCTTCATTGTGGCTATATACCGGATTCAGGGTGACATTTTCGGTACCGATAAGTTCCTGCGGCTCAGCCCAACGCAAATACATGCGCGACCAGGCATTAAAAATAGGTGGCCGCTTCCCGGCATCGTTCCAGGAACCGCCTGCCATGGCGTCCCATGCGCCTAATCCGCCGCAATTACCACCGCTGTCCTCATAATCCGTATCGTAAAAATCCGGAAGACCGCAAACGTGACCAAATTCATGGCAAACAACACCGACACTGGTTCGCGTTGTTCCGGAAGTACCGTAAAATTCCATGGATGTGGAATAATCGTAAAATATTTTTCCATCTAAACTTGGTTGCGAACCTATAAATGCCCAACGATGCGGCCAAATAGTATTCTTATCGGCGCCGTAAAAACATTCCCCGTATCCGGCGTAAATGAAATATACATTATCAACATAGCCGTCATTATCGTTATCATATTGCGCATAATCCACTAAAGGATCTGCTTTGTTAATGGCTTCGCGAATAAAAAGCTGAATATTTACATCTTTATTATCGCCAACATTCTTGCCATAATAGGCCAAACCACTATCTAATTCTATTGGTCCAACCACATCAAAATTGGGATTAAAGCGATCAAAAGACGTTGCATTATAATATTTTCTAACACTTCCGATCGCATCATTATGCGTGTAATTTTCATTATTCATCAAGCTATCAAAAGCTATAGCACTGTGTGTAAATGACCGGTCTGCAAATTCAACTAAGATCAGTAAAAATTTTTTATCTCCAAGGGTGGGAAAATCCGTTTGATCAAAAGGCACTGTCGGTGTGGGCGTAAGTGCGGTCATTGTCCCTGTTTTTTGCATGCTTGCGGGATATATAATAAGCTCAGGTAACGATGTGACAAATTTTTGTTCTGTAATGCCGCGTTGCCCGGGTGCATGAGCCAGAATTCCGGATGATTTTACCAGTCCGTTTATTGCCACTTCAGCATATTCATATTGACCGGAGGTATTTTTTATAATGTGGTGTCCATCTTCTGTTTCATGCCAGGATCGATTCTCATCTCCACGCAAATAGACTGTCAATTCGCGACCGTCCGGATAGCGAATCATTCCGGGTTCCGGACTAGCCGGAACTGCAAGCAGTGAGCCGCTCATGATAATTAACAATCCAAATGGTATATATTTTCCCATATTAACAAATCTCCTAATTTATCGATATAATACAAAAGCATTTTGATACTGAAAAATAATTTAATAACTTTTTTACCTGAAATAACCACAAGGAATACATAATGGATAGAAAGTTACTTGTTGAACGCTCTGCAAAAGGTAAACAAAGTCTGAATCTTCCGCTGTGTGATGTTCCAATACATGCCATAGAGAATTATATCCCAAAAAACTATTTACGTTCCGGAAAAAACGGGCT
>JAGLUM010000067.1 GCA_023134755.1 Fidelibacterota bacterium
CCAGTTGACTCATAATTAATGTAACTTTAGTCGTCGTAAAGAAGAGTTTTTCTTCTTTCTTTTTTTGGTTCTTTTTTTCTTTCTGTTAATAACTCCTGGTTCTGTGGATAATTTCTTTTATTTCTTTTTTCTTCGCGTATTACTGCTTTTCGCCTGACCCATTCTGTAGCTCGGTAGGTTCAATTCTATTATCACGCTATGATGTACTAATCTGTCTATTGCGGCGGCCGTCACCATAGGATCTTTAAATATCTTCTCCCATTTTGAAAAAGGGAAGTTACTGCTCAGCATAATACTTCCTCTTTCATATCTTTCGGCCAGTAGTGTGAATAACACTTCCATTTCTTCCCGATCTTGCTGAACGTAACCTATCTCATCGATTATTAACGCGTCAAATCGCGATAGTTTCTTCAGCATATTCGGCAACTCCAGATCACGTTTGGCTTGCAGTAACTCCTGTACCAATATGCTACAGGTAGTAAAATATACTTTCCTGCCGGCGTTGATTATTTCCTGGCCTATCGCGCACAAAAGATGTGTTTTACCGCTTCCGGGATTACCAAATACCAGGATGTTCTCTGTATAGTCGATAAAAGCTCCGGTGAGTAACGTTTTTGTCTGCTGTACCGCCTTTGATGACAATCTTTTTAAGTCAAAATTATCAATATTTTTATCTGCCGGTATTCTCGAAGCTCTCAAAAGCCTCTCTCGGCGCCTGTTTTGCCTCACCTCACTCTCTTCCTTTAAGAGCTCACTCAAAAACTCTTCATAGCTTAACGTCTCTCGTCTGGCCATGGATGCTATATCCATATATCTCTTTTGTATTGTTGTTAAACGAAGCTCCTTTAACTGAGCTTTTAGTTCTTCTTCTATTTTGATCTTACGCATTGGAGATCACCTCCGCCGCGCATGTACATAACAATGCGTCATATTCTTTCAGATCAACAGCCTTTACCTCGACTTCAGGTGATCTTATGGCTTCATCCATGCCCTTGACCAGCACTTCAACAATTGTTGAGGTGATCCTTTTTCCGGATGTTAAAAGTCCTTGAATGGCTATATCAACTTTAGTCTCTCCCTCCTTGAACGCGATATACAGAATTTTCAAATACTCTTTATTCGCTCTATTTGGCGTGTATCGCTTCAGGTGATCATAGACCATTCTGAAATGACTGTTTGGATACAGATCGTCTCGGTACCTGTAATTCTCAAATGCTCCAGGTTTACGAACAAGTTCTTCTATAATGTGCCTGTAATCGATCCGATGATTTCCCTCCCCGCGCATGCGTGGGAAGCTGTCTACTTTCTTTTGGGCGTACCATATTTCGACATGATCCGAATGTACACGTGCTTTGATCCGTTCTCCCCGAAGCCTGCTATTGACAGAATAAATATTATGCTTCGCATTTATAGTGCTGTTAGGCCCGATCTTGAACTCCAGAACGCTTGATGCATCAATTTTGGCGCAGGGTAGAGGTCCTAATACCTTGTATTCTTCTTTCAAGCGGTCTTTTCTGCCGGAATTGAGCTGTATGAATAACTTTTTTAAGAACAATTTATATTCGGCTATACTGTTAAAATCTTTACTTCCCCGGAGCATCAATGCCTGCTCTATGGCCTTTTTGAGCCGGTGGTGTCTCTGCTCTATATCTCCGTTCTCATTGGCTTTGCCGGCTTGGATCTTGTCTCCTTTAGTTCCATAATGCTTAAGCAGTTGTGTGTATCTGGCGGTGAATTCTTCGGGGTTACAATCCTTATGTACGGCAGCGCTTAACCTGTCCGTTTTTATCCGTGCGGGCACGCCCCCTAATTCCCATAAAGCTTCCTGCAAACATTCACTGAGGCTCTCAAAGCTCTCCGAATAACATATGCTTCCTGCCTCCCAGTTTGAATATGTCAATACAAAATGCCCTACCATATGATTAAATGGTTCTTTTTGTATGGTTATACCGAGTTTTTCCATGCGGGTAAAATCAAAACCACCCAGCTCTCCGGGTTTATGGACTTGTGGAAAAAATATTTCTTTTGCCGGGCCTTCTGTTGCTTTCCACACTTTTATCCTGCGCTGCAATGTCCGCAGCTGGCCATCGTTGTATTTGCCGGGATATTTGCGTTGCAATTCCTCGAATATCGTTTTGGCTTCTATCCCGGGATTTGTTTCCAGATACCCCTTTATCCCGCCCCAATTATTCTCAAATGGACATTTCCTGGTTCGCCATGCCCTGTTTTTCTCATATTCACTGGGTAACTTGCCGCTTTTTAAATATCTCCGGGCTGTCTTTTCGCTCATTCCTGCCTTTGCCGCCGCTATCGCTTTACTTTTTTCCCTGTTTACCAGCATTCGCAACCTCCTTACCTGTTGATCTGTTACCATTTAGACCTCCTCGTTTTCGGTCTAAATAGTGTAATCCAGATCAGTTTTTTTCGGTAGTTATAATTGTCGTTGGCCGGTACTTATAATTGTCGCTCATCAATGTATATAGCCATGAATTAAAACATAGATGATCGCAGTTATTGAAATTCCGTTACGATTAAATAAGTATTGTGTCACCGGATATCTGACCTTTCATTTTTTCCTGTGAAAAGTAACGGAAACACGATATCGCTTATACAGCATGGAACCCATACCGCCAAAAACAGAAATAAAAAAACGGTCAAATATGAGAACAGAGTCATATCCTGTCCTTTGGCCATCAACATATGAAA
>JAGLUM010000068.1 GCA_023134755.1 Fidelibacterota bacterium
ATGGAAACCCGCCGCGCAACCGGTATTGATTATGTTGATGGTGCTATTACCGTCGCAGATAAAGATGCCGTTATTACTAGCGGTGTTGACAGTTTATTTCAGTATTTTGCACGTGCCGTAGCCAACTATAATTCCGGTTATTCAATTCCTTTCCCGCCGGATGCACCGGAAGAATTTAATGTAATGCCCGGGGGTGACCGTATTAGCTTAATATGGACGCGTAACAGTGAAAACTCACCGGGATTTGCTGGGTACCGTATCTATCGGGCACTCGGTGAATATGATTCTACTTATCACCTTTTAGTTGATGTAACTAATCCTGCCGATTATCTTTTAGATGCAACGCACTGTAAGTTTGAAGACCGGACGGCCGTTCGCGGATTTGATTATTACTATTATATCGACGCCTATGATGACGGAAGTGTCGACGGTGAAGGTCGTACATTAAGTAGCAGTAAATTCTATACATTAATAAGCACACCGGGTCAGCTGAAACGTTTACCGGGTACCGCACTCGAAGATATTCGTATTGTTCCGAATCCCTATCATGTTCGCGCAAGAAATCTTCAGTTTGGTACTGCCGGCGGACAAGCTGACCGTATCATGTTTTACAATATTCCACCCCAATGTAATATTAAGGTATTTACTGAACGGGGTGACCTGATCTGGGAAACCGACCATACCAACAACAGCGGCGATGAAGCCTGGTCATCAATTACCGAATCCCGTCAGGTGATCGTAAGTGGAGTATATATTGTCGTCTTTACCGTAACCGAAGATTATCTTAGTGAAACCGGAGAAGTATATATGAGTGTAGGTGAACAGATTATAAAGAAATTTATAATAATAAGATAATAATTAATCAAATAATTGAAAGGAAAGTAGTATGAGAAAAGTATTGCTTATATCTTTGTTGAGTGTTCTGTTGTTAATAACAGGATGTCTCTATTCGCCGGCTACCTATCAGCCGACTGAAGAAGAACAAAACTTGCTAAATCTTTTTGCAGATGATTCAACATTTATTAAAAAAGAAATTTCAGGAGTTGTTTTAGAATTAATTAATAACAATTGGAAAGATTCTTATCTTGATACCGTTAAAGTGTATGATACTTTAAGCGTAGTAGAAGTATATGATACCTTAGCTACCGATACAACAATAATTGATACAAGTCTTGTATATGATATTGCTACGTTGGGTTTTCTTGGTCTTGAAATTAGCAATGGAAAAACAGTAGGAGATTCACTATCTAAGATAGTGATATCACCAATAAATGCGTATAAAATTTATGTATCATCAAGCTACTTAAGTGCTTTTACTAAACTAGAAATATTAATTCCGGGCACATACAATTTTTGGATGGATATTCATGGTACTATCGCTATTTGGGATGCCAACAGTGACATTGTTGAATATGATACCTATGGAATGAGCACAGCATGCGCAATGGTCTTTAAAGGCGATACCCGGAATTCACTTATTCGCGAGCATTATACCTACTCGTTAGACGCCGGTACGTATTATATTCGTTTTAAAAAAGCTGAAAATGCGGCCTATAAAAGCAAAAACTACTTTTTTGGTATCGTGAACTAAAAAAATCAGATAATATATTTATATACTTAAGGAGTTTAACATGAAACGAATTATTAGTATAGTTCTTTTGGTCTTGATTGCATGCTCATTCGGACTGGCCGAAGATCAAAAATTAGCACAAACAGGAATGCAATTTTTGAGTGTTGCTACAGACGGTCGCGGTGCTGCAATGGGACAAGCCATGACTGCTATTGAAAACCTTTCTATGGCATTCTTTTATAATCCGGCATCTGCAGCAAAAATGACAAGCTTTATGGATGTATCGGCAAGCCAGAACAATTGGATCGCGGATATTAAACACAATGCTTTTTCGGTAGCTTTCAGTCCTTCAAAAGGACGCTATGGTGTATTTGGTATTACAGCTCGTAACATTGATTACGGTGAAAGTATGGGTACCGTTGTTGCACCGAATGATAATGGCTATGTTGAAACAGGAATAATGAATCCTACCGCTTTAGCCGTTAGTGTTGGATATGCCCGTTCTCTTACAGATAAATTTTCTGTTGGTGGAAACATTGGATATGTTGTACAGCAGCTTGGGCAAAGCATTATCCCATACGGAGACAGCCTGAGGACAAAATTAAATGTTGCCGGCGGTATTTCTGTGGATTTTGGTACCCTGTATTACACCGGATGGAAGAGCCTTGCTTTTGGTATGACTATTCGCAACTTCTCCGGAGAGATCAAATATGAGGACGAAGGATTTCAGCTTCCGTTGACATTTTCAATGGGTCTGGCAATGGACATGTTGGATTTATTGCCTGAAAAGCCTAAAAATCAGTCTCTTAAACTTTCTGTTGATGCTCTGCATTACCGTTCACACCCCGAACAGCTTAATATTGGTTTGGAATACGGATTTATGGATCTCGTTTTTGTACGAGCCGGATATCGCACAAGTGAAGATATTCAAGGCTTGAGCTTTGGTCTTGGCTTAAATATCAAAGGTATCGTAGTAGATTACGCGTATACACCAACATCATATTTTGCCGATGTTCAACGCTTTACGATTGGATTTGCATTTTAATAACTTTTAAACAAAAAGATGAGAGTTATGCGTAAAATATTAATCATTATGATATGTCTTATCATGTTGTCATCTGTATTAATGGCAAGTACGCACGGGAAAATTACCGGCCGTATTGTCAATGCAGAAACAGATGAACCTCTGATCGGTGCAAATGTTATTATCCAAGGCACCGGATTAGGGTCATTTACGGATGAGAATGGATATTATGTTATTTTAAATGTTCCACCGGCAACATATAATGTTGTTTCATCGATGGTGGGATATACTCGCATGGTAGTAGAGGGCGTTTACGTTCGAATCGACCTCACCACACGAGTTAATATGACACTGACCGAAGAAGTTATCGGCCTGGATGAAGTCGTTGTTACTGCGGAAAAAGAAATTATTAAAGTGGATGTTGCCAGTAGTCAGACAGATATTTCTTCTGACCAGATCAAATCATTGCCTGTTCAAAGTTTGAGCGATGTGATTGGCATGGAAGCCGGTATTGACAAGAACTTCAATATTCGTGGAAGTTCGGCATACGAAGCAGCATTTAACGTTGACGGTATGAGTATGAACGATGAACGTTCAAATGTGCCCTATACAACGGTTAGTATTAATGCTGTCCAGGTTGTAAATATCCAAATTGGCGGTTTCAATGCAGAATATGAAAATGCCCGTTCCGGCGTGATCAATGTCGTGACAAAAGAAGGTGATAAAGAAAAATATGATGCAGGTATAACCTTGCGATATGCCGCTCCCAATAAGAAATATTTTGGTCCGGTTATCACAGCAGAAGAGGCTTATTTTGCACGCCCCTATAACGACGACGATGTTGCATGGTGGGGAACCGACCCGGAAGATTATACAGATATTAATGAAAACGGACAGTGGGATATGGGTGAACCGTTTGTCGATAATAACGCCGACGGTCAATATACAGATTCACCTTGGGATACCTATAAATTAAGCGAAAACAATTCATGGGAAGGATTTAATAATTATGCTTTGGGGCAGTTGCAGGACAATAATAATGATAATGATTTAACCGCAGCCGCATGGCAGCGCGTATACCAGTACCAACGCCGCCGTTCGGCAAATATTGTTAGTCCGGACTACACTATTGATGTAGGTGTTGGAGGCCCTGTCCCTTTCATTGGTAAAGCACTTGGTAATCTGCGCTTTTTTGCTTCCTATCGCGGTGAACAGGAAGCCTTAGCAGTACCCCTTGCACGCGATACCTATAATGATGACAAATTAACGCTTAAACTAACATCCGATATTAATGACAAGATCAAATTAAATATTTCAGCAATGCACAGTAAAGTCCAATCAGTCAGTAGGGCTTCGTGGACGTCTCTGCCGACCGGTGATGATTATTTCCGTTCGGTATATGGAGTGACAAATATTGTAAGCACAGATTATTATCTTTATATGGACGCAACGTTTTGTCCCACTGAAATAACGCGAAACAGTATCGGATTAAGATGGTCCCATCAATTAAATAACCATTCATTTTATGAGGTATATTTACAGCATTTCTCATCATTATACTATACAAACAGACTTGATCCCCGTGATACCACACTGGTGGAAGAAGTTGTATCCGGTTACTGGCTGGACGAACAGCCCTTTGGCTATTGGTACACCCTGGACGGAGATGGTATTGGCGGTTATGATGATGTTGTCGGTATGCGTACAGATTGGGGCGGTTTTGCAAAAGACCGGAGTAACAACTATAGTACCATTGCAAAAGCAGATTATAAAAATCAGCTGAATGAAAATAATGAATTTAAAACCGGTATGAAATTTGTTTACACCCAATATAAGATTAATTCATGGAATGACCATCCTACTAATATGTTCTGGTCCTATTACAACGAGTGGTATCAGAACCCTTGGCGCCTGGGTGCCTATGCACAGGATAAACTGGAATTTGAAGGTATGGTCGTTAATCTTGGATTGCGCTTTGACATGTCACAAGCAAATACTGATTGGTATGTATTTGAAGATTATGATGATCTGCTAACAAGTCTTAACGGTCCTTATATTGACAGTTTGGCAACAACACAGCGAACAAATCCTATCATGGCTTTGAGTCCGCGTTTTGCCATATCACACCCTATTTCAGAACGGGCAAAGATATATTTCAATTACGGGCATTTTAACGCCCTGGCTCAGTCGCGATACCGCTTTGTTATTGACCGGCTGGGAACCGGACAGATCAACCGTCTGGGCGATCCTGAAATTGACTATTGCCGGACAGTTCAGTATGAGCTGGGATATGAACACCGCTTGATGGATGATTACCTTCTTAAACTAAAGGGTTATTATAAAGATATTACCGATCAGCCTGCATGGACATACTATACCAATTTAGACCATAAGGTTTCATATTCTGTTGCTGATGCACGGAACTATAAAGATGTTCGTGGTTTTGAGGCGGAACTAAAGAAAAGTTACGGTGACTTCTTTCTGTTCAATATGAACTTTACCTATCAGGTTGTTTCCTATGGATATTACGGTAATACACGCTATTACGAAAATCCGACAGAACAGATGGAATATGACCGTGATCATCATATTTCTACCCATTATCAAACGCGTTCGCTACCGATTCCATTATTTGAATCCTATTTTCTGTTAAAAACACCATCTGACTATAGTTTGTTTGGTTTTAACCCGAAAATTACCGGTGATTGGGCATGTAACTTTATGTTTAAATGGGAAGCCGGAAGTATTACAACATACAGTCAAACTAACGATCCGTATGTAAGAGATAATGTTCGGTGGAAAGATTATTACATGACAGATCTGAAGATCTCGAAAAAAATTAACATTAAACCGGTAAGTGTTTCATTGTTCCTTGATATTAACAATGTTTTAAATACCAAACGTTTAAGTTATGCCGGATTCTCTGATATTTATGATCGCTACGATTACCTGAATTCATTGCACTTTAGCGATGAAGACGGAATTGAACAAGGATCAGATAAAATTGGCGATGTCCGGAGAGAAGAAGTGGATTATACACCGATTATCAGTATAAATAATTTAAGTACATACCCCAAAGTAGGTAATGAATTGGCCTTGTATTATGATAATACAACAGAGGCTTACTTTACTTGGGATGGCAATGCCTATGTTTCTGCAGAACAAGCGTATGTTGATCAGGTACACAAGGATAAGGCCTATATTAATATGCCGGATATTGAGAGCTTTACATTCTTGAATCCACGTAAGATCACCTTTGGTATAACACTTAATTTTTAATGGTTTGAGGAATATATGATGAGATCGAAAATATCGACAATAAAAATATTAACACCACTGCTACTACTTGCTCTATTAACGTCTGTTGCCATGGGTCAACAATATATTGATCCGGGTGTACAAAAATGGATTAATGTTGGCTCGCTGCAATCCAACTTTGCAGCCGGAGGTGTAGAACGTGCTTATAATAACGTTTATTATGAGGGAATGCGATGGCCTGCATGGTACTCATATACCGATAATCATGTTATTGACAGGCAATGGCTGGTATGTAAAAACTATACCCCGCCGGGTGCCACCGCGGCGCTTGATTATCTGGGTATATATTTCACACCCAGTAGCGTAAATCCGGATTACGGATTCTCGATGGAATTGTCGCAGACAGCTCAATTTGAAACACCGATAGTAGAGGTTGACTTTAATCAAAAGATTGAAGAAGATTATATTGATGACTATCATAGTAGCGATGTAAGCTACGACCGGAAACTTGTTAATGTATTTAACACCTATTTGGGTATTGAATACAAGCGAACCGTATACGGGTTCAGCCAGCAATATCATGACAACTACTTTATCACGGAGTATATCCTGAAAAATACAGGAAATACTGATTTTGATGAAGAAATTGAATTACCTTCCAATTATATTGAAGACTTAATGTTTGGAATGATGCCGCGCTATGCTACTTGCCGTGAAGCCGGATATGTTGTTAGTGGGCAGATGACCTGGGGAAAAGATCAATGGGTCTCATTTATGGATTTAGATGATGTTGCCACCAGTAACCCGGACAGCCTGACATGTTTTTGGACATGGTTTGGACAGAATTCAGACATTTCATCCGCATGGGATCACATGGGTGGACCTGACGGTGGAAACGGTACTCTGTTTAACAGTAAGGCCGGCCGCCTTACTTCACCACAATTTGCCGGAATGGTGTTTTTACATGCCGATAAATCCGCGACGGATAAATCGAATGATATCAATCAACCGATGACATTAGCATGGCATGGCGGCGATGCCTATCCGTCTGTTTATGGAAAAAATGTGAGCGGTTCAGAAGATCTATATAATATGTTGACCTGGTCCAGCACCTATTCAGATGCTGAAACCGGTTTTGGTGTCGGTGATACCATCCCGATGGTAGGTGCTGACCCGCTGCGGAAACCCTACGGGAATGAAAAACCGCAGGCTGATTTTGCCGTAAACAAGAAAAATGACGGTGGCGGCGCTGCAGCATTATTTGCATTTGGTCCCTATGACCTCGCAATTGGTGACAGTATCCGTATCGTTTGGGTTGAAGCTGTCAGCGGTATGGATCGCAAAAAATGCGTTGAAGTCGGTGAAAACTGGCTAGCAAACACAAACCTTGTTCTTCCGAACGGATCTGCAACAACAAACCGTGACGCATATAAGAACGAATGGCTTTATACCGGTCGTGATTCGTTATTTCAGACCTTTAAACGTGCGCGCAGCAATTTCAGAAACAATCTTGTCATTCCTGAACCCCTGCAGCCACCGGAAGTTTTCCGTGTAAACTCAGAAGGTGACAATATTCACCTGAGCTGGGAACCCAGCCCCTCTGAGATTGATGCAAACTTCGGTGGATATCGTATTTATAGCGCTATGGGTTCGGTTGATTCATTCTATCATGAAATCTACGCGTGCGGCGCAGGAACAGGTAATCCGCTTATTTATGATTATAAAGACCGGAGCGCTATTCGAGGATTTTCTTACTATTATTACATCACCACTTTTTCAGATGGCAGTCTGAATCAGGACCCAAGTCTGAATCCTATTGGTGAACTCGAAAGCAGCAGGTCCTATACACAAACAAAACGGGCAGCATATTTACGCCGTCCGCAAGGTCAGGATTTGAACGATATCCGAATTGTTCCCAACCCCTATAACTTAAAAGCTGATTCACGCAGTCCGAATGCAACACGGCTTCAGTTCCCGGGTTCAGACGGATATGATAAAATTATGTTTTATAATATTCCCGGGAAATGTGTATTGAAAATATACTCTGAACGCGGTGATTTAATTGAAAGCATTAATCATCAGGACGGAAGCGGTGATGAAGCATGGAAAATGACTACATCCAGCGGACAAATTACCGTAAGCGGTGTTTATATACTTTATGTAGAAGTAACAGAAAATATTTATGTTGATGGTGACCCTACGAAAGATTTGGTATTTCGTGAGGGAGAATCAGTATATAAAAAGTTTATAATTATTAGATAAAATGAAAGGATGTAAAATGAAAAAGACATTTATTAGTCTTAGTATGATGTTAATCGTTATCCTGGCATTAACAGGATGTTACGAATGGCCGGATAACATTTTTGATCCTGATGATACAGGACTTACTACACCCACCATTACCGGGGTTGACAAAACCACTTTGCTGGGCGGTATTGATCAATTAACCATCACCGGAAGTGGTTTCGGAACGGTTGCAAATGAAGTACTTATATATTTCAAAAAAGGAACAACCGTAGGTCGGGGAAGAGCATTAAATGTTACAGATACAGAGATCATTGTTGAAGCACCTGCTGTGTATTCCGATTCACTCGAGATATGGATAGATCGTCGCGGATGCTTTGAATATGCAAAATTTACAAGTAGTCTGATTACCATTGAATCCGGCATAAAAGCACTGCCGATCGTTACAGTGCAGCCTCTAAACCAGGTTGCCATAAATGAAGATGGTGATATTATAGTTGCACTTGGAAGCAGTTTTGATGTGCTCTCCTTTACTATAGATGATTCTCTGACTACCATAGCGGGCGTTTCCTTTTCAAACAGCTTGAATATATTAGCTGTGAGAACAACAGGAGATGATATCTATTATACACTCCGTGAATACCTTGTAAAATATGATGGCGCAAAGAATAGAAATAAAGTAAATGCAACTAAAAACAATCTCAATGATTTTGCCTTTGCAAATAACAATAAGATTTACCTTGTTGCTGCCAATTACATTTATTCAACGGATCATGATATGAGTAATGCTGCTGATGCAGTAGTTGATACAAATTATAATTATACAAAATGCGAGGTGTATGACGGTAATCTATATGTTGCAAGTACCTATGTCGGTGGTGATACCTTACGAGCCAATGAAAAGGCTATTATGACATATCCCATCAATACGGATGGGTCGCTTGGAACAGGTGAAATGCTCATTAACTGGACAGAAGACTTTGCCGGATCGATCATTAAAGGTTTATCCTTTGATGCTAACGGTACGATGTATGTCGCGACCAGTACCAGTACACCTATTTATGTATTTGAACCGGTTGCCGGAAGCTATGCGGACGGTAGCATCAGTTTACTGTATCCGGTACTTTTAAATCAGGCTATCATAAGTATGCGCTGGGATAGCGGTGACTATATGGCTTTTATTGCGAAAGATGCCAGTGGTGCAAGAACAGTTTATCGTCTAAAGATGATTGAAACGGCATCACCCAACTATATACCGTAAAATAAGAGTATAAAAAATATTTGCATTTTATAAGTGAATGTATTAAAATGTGGTAATAAGTGTAAACAATTGGAAAATTTAATTAAAAGGAGTAAA
>JAGLUM010000069.1 GCA_023134755.1 Fidelibacterota bacterium
TTCTTCATTTTCAATTTTCAATTGTTAATTGCCCTGCCCGGCCCCGACGCTTCGGGGCAGATGGACGAAGACGGGTCAATTCTTCTTACTATCTCTCGTTTTCCCGCTCTCATCTTCCATATCCACGTAAAGGTTGTTTTTCAAATTCAGCCGTGAGGATTTTTCCTTGCGGAACAGTTTGCTGAACCTGACCATAAACCATTCGAAACTGCCGGTAAAATTATATTTTTCCCAGAACCATGCAACCAGATACCAGAAAAGGAACATCAGACCGACAAAAAGAATGATCGCGGGTGCATTGGTCATAAATGCGTCCTGACCTGTTGAGGCAGTCCAAAGTGCTTTCCCGCCAAATACTTTGTGAAAGTATTCACTCACAAACATACCGGGAACAGCATCAATAATATACAATGTCAGGGTGATAACACCAAAACGGCGGATCCACAGAGTTTTTTTTGCAAAACGCTGTCTCTTTAGCGAAGTCCCGTATTCTACATGCTTGACCAAAGCTTTAAAAATGTAGGTAATACATCCGAGACTGAAATAGATGACGGATGGTGAATAAATATCGAAATTTCCCAATACCCGAATCGGATTTTTAGTGAGCAGAAATGTGAGTGGAATGGACACCGCGGTCGCAATAAAAAACCCGATACCGAAACGGTTCAGATATTTGTTTATTACGTCGATATCAGGCCGAGCTGCCAATAGCATACCATAAGCTACACCAAAAAACACATAGGTTCCCAAAGGAAAGAATGAAAGCTGGGCACTTCCCAGTAGTCTCAGAAGATAGGCCGCAAAAATGGGCGGATGATCGCTTGCTAGCATCTTCTCAATAACCGGTCCTAGCGCATAGGAATATGGGACGGATACGACCGAAAAAATAGCACCGGCGATTACAAGAATACGCATATTCCGTTTAAAATTGTTTGCCCCGTTATTTGAAAAAAGAACCCAGACCATGAATGCAGCCACATACCCACTCAATCCGATCATCGGCAGGGCGCCGATCATGAATAAACGCTCTGCATTGGGAAAAACCCACTGACCGGTCATGATACCTGATGAAAATAATGAATGGGTCATTTCCCCCATAAAAAGATGTGAGCGGCTAAAAATCAAAGTGCGCACCGGGTCCAGAAGCAGTAAAAGAGTGCTACTGACGATAACGGGCACCAATACACGCCGCCGGGACAATCCCCTCGTAAACCGGTGATAACTGGAATACGCGATCGCAATACCGCTGACGAGCACAAAGCTGCCTGCCCAGGTAAAAATAAGTAAAAGCGGAAATAACAATCCAATAATCCAAGGGGGTATGATCTGAAATGCCTGCCTGCCGTACCAGACATCCAAAATCAGATTATGCGAAATGAGCACGCCGATAATGGCAAGACCGCGCATAAAGTCTAGTGATATGATCCGTTTTGGGTGGTCGATAATTTCCTCACTGTGTTGTGTTCAGATCAGTACTAAACTATAATATTTTTATGAAAAATGACAATAAAAAATTGAAGTGTTCAATTCTTTCAGGGTTCATACTATTCGTCACCCGTTACCTCTTCCTATTCCCATTCAATGGTTGCCGGAGGTTTTGAGCTGATGTCATATACAACGCGGTTTACCGCTTTCACTTCGTTGATAATGCGGTTTGAAATAATGCCCAGAACATCATAAGGTACACGCGCCCAGTCGGCTGTCATGCCGTCCAGACTGGTAACAGCCCGGAAGGCGATAGTGTTTTCATAGGAGCGTTCATCCCCCATCACACCCACGGATTTCACAGGCAAAAGCACACAGAAAGCCTGCCAAATTTTATCGTACTGCCCGTGTTTTTTTAATTCCTGAATAGCAATATAGTCTGCTTGACGTAAAATATCACAGCGTTCCTTTGTGATGGCACCGGGAATCCGTACACCCAGTCCCGGCCCGGGAAAAGGATGCCGCCAGATAAGTTCGTCATCCATGTTCAACTGCTTCCCAACCTGCCGTACTTCATCTTTAAATAACTCGCGAAACGGTTCTATAAGTTTAAATTTCATTTTTTCGGGCAGCCCACCCACATTATGATGCGATTTGATGGTTGCCGAAGGGCCCTTAAATGAAACTGACTCAATGACGTCCGGGTACAGTGTGCCCTGAGCAAGAAAATCAAAATTACCTAATTTCCGGGCAGTTTCTTCGAACACATCAATAAATAAATTACCAATGATTTTTCGTTTCTTTTCCGGGTCTGTCACACCGGAAAGTGCACCTAAAAAGCGGTCTTCCGCATTGACATATACTAAATTTATGCTGTAGCGATCCCGAAAGTTCTTTTGCACTTCTTCAGCTTCATGCAGACGTAATAGGCCGTTGTTGACAAACACGCAGGTCAGCTGATCACCAATAGCCTGATGCAGCAATACGGCCGCCACGGAAGAATCCACTCCCCCGGAGACACCGCATATTACTTTTTTATCACCGACAATTTCGCGAACCTTTTTTATTTCTGATTCGATAAAATTTTCAGGCGTCCATGTTTGCGCGCAACTGCAGATGCGAACAGCAAAATTTTCGAGGATGGTTGTGCCCTTATCGGTATGGGCAACTTCCGGATGGAATTGGATGGCAAATACCGGACGATCACGGTGACGGATAGCCGCAATGGGAGCATTATCCGTGTGTGCAATGACCTTAAAGCCTTCGGGCATCAGATCCACGCGATCTCCATGGCTCATCCAGACCGTTAAGGACTTTTCTAGATTTAATCCTTCGAATAAACCTTTTGCATCATCAATGATAAGATGCGCCCTCCCGTATTCCCGATGCTGTGTGCTCGCGACTTTTCCTTTGTAATGCAGACTGAGCAATTGGAGTCCGTAACAAATTCCCAGAATAGGAATATTCAAATCAAAAATACGTGTATCCGGATGCGGCGCTTTCGCATCATAAACACTGGAGGGACCGCCGGATAAAATGATCCCCCTCGGTGCAAAATCAATAATTTTTTTATAGTCGACATTAAATGGATGAATTTCACAGTATACATTGGCCTCGCGAATTCGGCGTGCGATCAGCTGAGTGGTTTGAGAACCAAAATCCAGAATAAGTATTTTATCGACGTTCATCGTATTTTTATGTCCTTTGTTTTTTTGCGTTTGTTTCTTTTAAACTAAACTCACATCCGCAGTATGACTGATGGTATAAATCCAATTCACGGCCCAACTCATTACTGCGCTTAAAACCGTCTTTTTTCTTAAAATCATAGGCTTGAAAGCCTGGATACTGCGCGCCGATAGCAAAAACCATGCGGCTGATCTTGTGCGGGCTGACCGTCAGTGTCGTTGTAAACTTTTCATATCCATGTAGTTGAGCATAATC
>JAGLUM010000007.1 GCA_023134755.1 Fidelibacterota bacterium
TTGCTAAATGGAAAATTTAGAAGTTATCCAGCGATTAAACTTTATGGTGAACTTGGAGAAAGAAGAAAATCAACCGAGAAAGAAACATCAAGACTGAATCGAAGAATGAAAACCACAAAAGGACTTAAAGGAAACAAGTATTTATGGGGAAAAATGGAATTTGTAAGAGAAATTAATTTCACTAAAGCAGAGAAAATAAATTTAGGTGAAATGACAAAAGAATTATAAAAGCCGGCACATAAAAGGAATATATAAACAATTGTTATATACCGCGAATTTGGAGGGATAAGAACAATGGAATATACACGAACGTTGTGCAACATTGCCTATAAAGGATTAAATTTGGTCAAATTATATATTATTTTGTAAAAAAAGTTTCCTTTTGTGAAACAAATTTTATATCTTTGCGTTACAACATATGAAAACTCACTTAATAAAAAAGCAGTCAATAGAAGAGTATGTCAAGGGAAATGCCCAAAGTAAAGCACCTTTTGCAATATGGCTGTCTATTATTAAGCGGGTAGAGTGGAACGGGCCCAATGATATTATTTCCACTTTTAATAGCGCTGATATTTTGGGAAATGGTTCAGAACGGATAGTGTTTAATATATTAGATTATAAAACTTAAAGGTTATTAAAATGAAATCATTAAAGTACACCATCATTAAAACCAAGAGGCAATACAATGAATATTGCAATATTATTGAAGAACTATTAACTCAAGATAATAAAATTATATCTGATGAAATAGATCTGCTAACCCTGTTAATTGAGAAATGGGATGCTGAGCATAACTCATTTGATGATCTTAACCCCGTTGAGTTAATTAAAGCTTTGATGGAAGAAAATAATCTAAAATCAAAAGACCTCATTGAAATCTTAGATTTGTCCAAAGGAACGATTTCGAAGATATTGAACTACCATAAAGGGCTTTCTAAAGATACCATTCGTAAACTGTCCCATTATTTTAAGGTTTCTCAAGAGGCATTTAACCGTCCTTATAAACTGGTGAACGAAGTAAATAGACATTTTCGTAACGCAAGTCTGATGAATACGAAAAAAGACTTAGGAAAAGTGGTTACAGTTTAAATCAAGCAACAATTGCACAACAAAAGCTAAATGCAAGCGGGCGGAAATTGCTAATATGAAACGAATTGCAATAAATAAACGGTATAGCGGTCTCATAAGTTTGTACGGTTAAATGCCCGCCAGAAATTTATAGCTGTCCGTTAAGAGCAGAAATGAAAGAAAGACATAAAAATCGTTCCACCTGACATTTTTCCGCTGCGCTCCAAAATGCAGATGAACTCGGTTAGGCAATTTATGAAGAAGGAAGAAAAAATGTTAATCATGAAAAATTTGATAACAGTTTTTTTCATCCCATTCGTGATCATATGTAATTCACTAGCTCAAGAAATTAATTATGGACTAAGTGTTGGGTATAGTCGAACCATTCCGATTTTCGATAAAGAATACAATCATGAGAATATTAGTTCAGGGAATTACTTCAATATAATGGCAATTGTAGAAATATCCGGCAATCCGATTTCCAGAATTCATTCAGGATTAAAATACTTTAAAATGGGATATAGCTCGGACAATTATCCTTATGTTTTCGCATCCCACATTACTCCACCACCGACGAGATCTGGTTCAACTCTTTCATTTTTAGCAATACCAATAGATGTTAATATAATCTTACCATTTTTTTCAACCGTCTATTTAAGTAGTGGTACCGAAGGAGCATTTTTAATATCTGCAAACTCTTTTTCTGAAAATTACGATGGAACATACGAAGAGTGGGACAGTAAAAATAAGTTTAGAGAATTTATTCTCTTGATTATGGTTGGGATTGGTATTGAATTTCAAATAGAAAATGTGACGATTTTTATAGAGCCAAAATATTCTCGTAGTATTATGGATGTAACTAAAGTACCAAATTCATTATCAAGTTTTATGATTGAACAATTTAGTTTAAATGTGGGTGTCAAATTATAATTCAAATATCATTTGCCTAAGCGCTTCAACTCAATTTATTTTCATTTGTATATGGTATATTATAAAGAAATTTCCAAATTCACCGATTATCATAGAATGAGACTTTCAAAGGAGGATTTTTATGAAGGATCATTCTTTATTCCTTTCTATCTGTTTAATGATTATCATCTTCACGTTTCTCAATTCATGTAAAACTAGTACTGAACCAATAAGTAATGTTGGATCGATGATTATAGACCACACAAAAGCAAAGTTATCTCTTCTTTCATCGGAAAAAATTGAAAATGCAAAAAGCAAACTTCATATTGCTTATGGTCATACTTCACATGGAAGTCAAATTATATCAGGGATGGAAGGATTAATCACCTTTAAAGGGTCCTTATACTCATTTAATAATGGTGGATCAGATGGAAGCCTTGATCTTCGTGATAGACCATTTTCAGGGGCAAGCGATCTTGGAAATCCGGATCGAACAGCATGGGCAACGGCTACGAGGAATTATTTAGAAAATAATCCTGATATAAATGTAGTGATTTGGTCTTGGTGCGGTCAAGTTAGTTCTGCTTCAGAGGAAGATATTAATACATATCTTAATCTAATGAGTCAATTGGAATCAGACTATCCAAGCGTAAAATTTGTATACATGACAGGCCATCTTGATGGAAGTGGAGAAGTTGGAAATCTTAATATACGTAATGAACAAATAAGG
>JAGLUM010000070.1 GCA_023134755.1 Fidelibacterota bacterium
GCGGCTTGTCAAACAGCTGATCTTCTGTCTCCAGCTCTATCTCGGCAATGACCAGCCCCACGTTCTGTCCGAGAAATTCATCTACATCCCAGTACATTTCGTGGTATTTAATCCGATAGCGGTATTTTTCAATGATCTGTGTGCCGCAGAGCTTCTCCAGCATCATTTCTGCATCCGCGAGTGGAATAGCATATTCAAATTCCCAGCGGCTGCGAACAGAAATGTTTTTCTTGATCGTTAAACTTGCTTTATTTCCCTCTATCCGTACACGTGCAAGTCCACTTTCATCATGCAGCATATAGCCTTGCCGTATATGAACCGGCTGAATACCGGATTTATAATTCCCGTTTATAAGCAAAAATTTGCGTTCAATTTCTTTCATTATAATCTAACGTATTTTTCAAGTTCCTTAGCAACGCCCTTCACAAGTTCTGTTCGTTCCCGATGATGGATAAACGCACTTTTAAATCCATCGATAACAATACTTTTTATGTCTTCAATATCTAAATTAAACGCCGTATATGCCAGATACAGTTCGTTCGTAACTGAGGTATTTGACATAAGACGGTTGTCCGTGTTTAGACTTAGCCGTAGTCCGTAATCGCGAAAAAATTTAAAGGGATGCTGTTCTATAGATGAAACACTTTTCGTCTGCAGGTTGCTGGTTAAACAAATTTCCAGACAAATACGGTGATCATTGATATAATTCATGAGTCCACCATCTTCCGGCAGATGGGTTCCGTGTCCAATACGGTGCGCACCGCAGTAATGCACTGCCTGATGAATGCTTTGGGATCCATACGCCTCGCCGGCATGAATGGTAATATTAATATTATTTTTCAGTACTAAGCGAAATGCTTCCTCATGATCTTTTGCCGGATAATTTTCTTCCGGACCTGCGAGATCAAAACCTATAACTCCCCGGTTTTTATACGCTACGGCCAATTCTGCCAATTCTATGGATATCAGAGGATTAAAACTGCGCATTCCACAGACGATCACACCTCCCTGAATGCCAAAATCG
>JAGLUM010000071.1 GCA_023134755.1 Fidelibacterota bacterium
GATCAGTTATCAACCAAAGCCCGTTCCGCATTAAATAAAGCGACTAAACAGGCGGAAGTAGTAATTGATAAATTTCCCAATTCATCCTATGTTGATGATGCCATGTTTTATTATAGTGTCTGTCATTTTCAGTTGGGACGCTATGAACGTTCCTTAAAACAACTGGAAACACTCACTCTGCGTTATCCGGATAGTCCGTATTACTTTGAAGCTAAATTGTGGATCTCGAAATGTCACTATCAAATGGATAAAAAAGCCCTCGCCTATGATCTGTTAGAGCGATTTTTGGAAAATTCAAAAAATCGCGCCTATTTTAGCGATGCATACCAACTGGTGGGATATTTAGCGTTACAGGAAGAAGATTCCAGTAAGGCTCTGCAGGCATTTTTAATGTCGGCGGATAAGGCAGATCAAAAAAGTGTACGCTGTGATATGTATCTCGAAGCCATCGATATATATATTGACCGTGGAGAATATAAGGATGCATTGCGGTATACTGACCGCGCCGGGCGTAATATCAAATTTGATGAACAACGTGCCATGGTACAGTTGGCATATATCCGTGCTTACCGCTTACAAGGTGAAATCGAAAAAGCCAACAGTTACATAGAATCTTCATTAAAGGATGCCCGTATTGCAAAATACTGGGGCGATATTAAATATGAACAGGCAAATATCTATTTTGACAGGGGTGATGAAAAACGAACCGTTTCCCTTTTGCGCTATATTGTTGAAGATCCGGAGAAGATCTATCGGAACAACCGGGATTCTCATGCCTGGGCCCGGGCAGCATATCGTTTAGGCAGGTATTACACCTATGAAAGATCTAATCTTGATTCAGCAAAGTATTATTTTAAATATGCACAATCAAAACGCAGGCAATCCCGGGAAGGGAGTTTGGCAACCGATTATATGCTAAGCATGAACCAGTTAGATAAAATTAATAAAAACCTGGGGAATATTATTAATAAGTCCCCGGAATTGGCTGACAGTGCCTGGGTATATTATGAATATTTGGCCGATTCAACCCGGGCGGAAGAAATGGCAAAAAACATACTACTGGCTGATACCCTGACAGCAGACAGTATAGCAACAGACTCATTGCTTCGTGTTGCAAATACCGATTATCACTATTTCCAAAAAGAACTATCGATTTATAAAGAAAATTCCATTGATTATACAGAGGCGCTCTTCAATCTGGCGGGTTTATTCCTTTTTGATCTTCATATTCCCGATACCGCATTGAATATTTATATGAAGATCAATCGTGAGTTCTATTATACACCGGCTGTTCCAAAGGCCCTGTATTCGCAAGCCTATGTCTGGGAATATGAACTTGATAACAGCAGCAATGCCGATTCGCTAAAAGGTATTATCACAAAGCGTTTTCCTGAATCTGATATCTCGAATTATATTCTAAATTTGGTTCCCCGGGATTCCATTTTATTCTATGAAAATCAGAAAAAAATATATGACATCGAAAGCAAATATATTGACAGCAACAATATCCCGGGAGCAATAAACGCATTAAAAACCCTGATGTATGATGAAAATATGGACAGCAAAACCCATGCTTTTATTGCATACAAAATTGCATGGCTGTATGATTATGAATTAAGTCTGACAGAAAATACCCGGGATAGCATTCTTTTTTATTACCATATAGTTGATGATCTTCATCCGGGAACGCCACTGGCACGCAAGAGCGTGCTTCGAATTGCTGCTATTGAAACCGATATCAATGATTATTTTACTTATCTGGAGGGAGATTCCCTGGAGATTACTGAAGGAAATGCCGATACCTCCGTTTTGCTTGATCAGTCTGAAGCCGTCAATGAACAACAACAGGTAAAGCATCCGATACGGCGACTGCTAATAAGTCCCGGTCGTCCGCGCCCAATCCGCCTCTAATATATCCGTACAAATAGTTAGTTTACAAAAGCCCCAATAAATAATTTTGGCAAGTTTTTTAAATCGTGAACCGTAACTTAAGAAATCTTGAGTCAAGTTTTCTTGATGTATTTTTAATGTTTTAGTGAAAATAATGTAAAGAAAAACACAGAATGCTAAAAAAAACTTGAGGCAAGTTTTTAAAAGAACAGCATAAATAAAAAGAATTATCAAAATATAGGTGTAATAATTGTGTAAAAAACTTGGGGCAAGTTATTGTTCGGGAAGGCGTAATTTTTGCAGCAATTTCTTTTGCGCTATCCATAATGCGAAAATAATCAGCAAACTACCGGCGATCACATTCCACTGCAGTGCTTCAAATCCAAACGCAACCGAAAGGACGATCGTTACCGGGGGGTGAGTGGAAATAATTAATCCCGTTTGAGATGGCTTAATACGTTTGAGAATAGCAAAATAAGTAAGGTATCCCAGTCCGCTGGTGAAAATACCGAGATACACAATGCTGATCCAGCCTTTCCATGTAACAACATGAAGGTCTGCCTGAACGAGCCGGTATATTCCCCAGGGTGCATACAATAACGCAGCCCCACAGATAAGAATAAATATCAGTTCCAGCGCGCCGTATTTATGAACAAAAGGTTTACTGAATGCGGTATAAATGGACCAGCAGATCATAGCCAGAAAAATTAAACCATCACCCAAGAGAATGGATGCATTGAAGATCAATATATTTTTACCAAGTACAATACCCACCCCAATAAAACTCAATAAAGCTGCTATAATAATTTGTCTGGATGATGCTTCTGCTTTGCGGATAATATCAATTAAAATAATGACGATAGGTGTCAGAGCATAAATTAAAGGCGGATGGCTCGGTATAGTATATCGCAATGCTTGGGCAAAAAGAATTTGGTTGCAGAACACACCAAAAAACATGAGAAAAAACAGGGCCTTAAAGTCAGACCAGTCAAAATGCAGCTTGCTGCGCCGAACAAGGAGAATAGTTCCCAATGTCAATACTCCAATGGCATAACGAAAAAAGGAAATAACAAAGGGATCAATTTCTATTGCGGCCTGCTTTGACGCGATGTTTGTAAAGCCAATGATAAGTGCCTGAATAGAAATAAGAAAAATGGTGGTGGCTTTTCGTGTATTCATTATTTATTTCCACCAACACCATTCAATGTAAAGTCCTGTATAAAAAGTATTCCCAAATTCAAAATCGGACGAGGTATATATTCCCTCATAGAGATAATAATAAAGATCTTTATTTGCTTTTAGCGGCGTGGAAACTTCCAGCGCGATACTGAATGTCTGTACACGTGCCTTCAAACGCATATTTATTTTCCAGTCACCCACATAATCCCCGGCTTCCTGTAGTGTATAGGTAAGTGTGGAAGGATCAAAGCGGACATTTTCCGGATTATCATGGATGATATACTGTGCATTGATATCACCGTCAAGAAGCAGTTTCCCGTCTGCCAGTTTAGCATGAAACACCGCACCGCCGGTGATGGTGGATAGCTCGGGATGATAATAGCCAAGAAGCTCGTTGAATGTGCGATTATAGGAAGCACGTCCATAAAATTCCATCAACGATGTTATAAAGCGATATTCGCCATGTGCTTTGATACCATAAAAATCGTTAATAATAACAGAATCCGGCATGACCTTGCGAACAAAATCATAGTAAGTATCTATTTCGGCATGCAAATAATGCTTTTTCTTTTTGTATTTTAGACCTGTTTTTACACCAACATATTGATGTCCCTGCTGCTTTAGGATGATTCGTGGGGTTCGGACCTTTGCATAGGCTTCAATAAAAAATGGTTTCGGACGGTATATGATCTGGGCAATCGGGAAAATGCGTTTCGGAGATATTCGGAAGGCAAGATGCGCGACCATTTTAGGAGACTGATAACGCGCCCCGGGACGAAAAACCATAAAATTGCTTTGCTGTCCGTCATTCCAAAAATGCCGGTATTCAAATTTACCATATAGGATGAAAGGTTTTTTCAGTGTAAAACGAATCTCTGCAAATTCATGAAATGTATCATAATTTCGCGAAATCGCGTCCTGCTGATCGATCAAATTATAATTAATTCCTCCAAGAATACGGATTTCGGGACTAGCCTGATAATCAAATTGCAATCCATTGCTGGTGATCATGTGATCCGTTGTACCGGTTCCTAATGTAACAGACTGCGTATTCTCGGTGCGAAAATACTCTATTGAACCTTTGTTATGTTTATAGTGAATAACTACATCATTCCGCTTCGTGGAACCCTTGTAATCTATAAATTCTAATCCAACTCCCCAGCGTTGCGGGAATGAATAAGGAATATATTTTACGACAATATCACTGGAAAGATTATATCCTTTAATGGCCTGATCGACCATAAAAAGTTGATCCCAGCGAGCATAGGTATAGGAAGAGTCCTCAAAATCATGTTGAAATAAAAATGCTCCGGGCTGCAGCCAGGAAACAGGGTATGTCAAACCCAAAGCCCGCGCATCTGGATCAAATATCGTATAACGGTCGTAAGTCTCGCTTCCCAATTCATAGGCAAACAAGTTTATTATCATAAAACAGAAAAACAGGCAAGATATTGCACGCTTCATTAAGACTCCTGAAAATAATGGGGGTAATGTTTATTGACATAACGTATAATAAGAGTAATTAATACCGAAAAAGTAATGGTATTGGCAATCATATTTATTAAATAAAAAGGAATACCACTAATAATGCTAGCTAATGTTTGTTCCATCGTGAATCCGGAAGGAATTGCGTAAAAGACGGTCGTCAATACATTATATAATAAAGTTAAAAGCAATCCTGTTATTCCCAGCATAACAGCAGCCATGGCTGGTTTGCTTGATACCAGCCTCGGTATATACAGTCGGGAAGCTGCCCCAACCAACGCAAAGATCGTAAAGGAGATCAACTGGGCAGCAAGCAGAGTAGGAAAGGCAAGACTGGATCCAAAGGGGTTGGCAATACTAAAAATACCTTCCCCGATAATGGCGACAAATATACCGCGTTTCCAGCCAAGCAACAGTCCGGAAAGAAAGGCAATAGCTGTAATATACTCAAGGTTCGGAATATAGCTGAAAGCGTAAGCCAGACCTAAAAAGAGTGCAAGGAAGATACCCGTTTCAGCAATTTTACGGTTTTTTTCCAGAATCTGTTTCGTTTTGTTTTGTGTCATGATCCTCTGAATTTTTTTGGGGTTTATAAAGCGGAATATGAAAATAATTTTTAACAGATGTCCAGTCACCGTCATCCAGTTCCCGACCTATTGCGAT
>JAGLUM010000072.1 GCA_023134755.1 Fidelibacterota bacterium
GGTCGTATAGATATTGTTGAAAACCGTTATATCGGTATTAAATCACGTGGTATATATGAGACCCCGGGCGCAAGCATCCTCTGGGAAGCCCATCGCGATCTGGAAGGCATCGCTATGGATAAAGAGGTCATGCATCTTAGAGATATGTTAATCCCAAAATTTTCTGAATTGATCTATAACGGCTACTGGTTTTCGCCGGAAATGGATTTTCTGATGGCTGCGTTCCAGAAAAGCCAGGAGATGATAAACGGTAAGGTTCGTCTGGCTCTCTATAAAGGCAATATCATCTGTATTGGAAGAGAATCCCACATATCCCTTTACGATGAAGAATTGTCCAGTATGGAAATTGAGGGTGGTTTTGATGCAACGGATTCAAAAGGATTCATCAATATTAACGCGATTCGCTTAAAAGCACACCATTTGGTGTTAAAAAATGCAAAACCCTACGAATGGCGTGATAAGTTAATCAAATTTGAAAATTAAGGATTTAATATGAAACTGTGGCAAAAAGAATATTCTGTTGACGAGGCTATTGAGGCCTTTACGGTAGGAGATGATCCTCAATTGGATATGCGGCTGGTTCCTTACGATTGTGTCGCATCCAAAGCACATGCATCTATGCTAAATAACATGGGTATATTGACAAATAAAGAAACAGGTGATCTACACAGAGAGCTGGGTCAAATTATCAAGCTGCATAAAGAAGGCAAATTTGGCATAAAGCAATCGGAAGAAGATTGTCACACTGCGATTGAAAATCATCTTACGAAAGTATTGGGTGATCCTGGAAAAAAAATTCATACCGCCCGTTCACGAAATGATCAAATACTTACCGCGCTCCGACTTTATTATAAAGATATCATAAGGGATGTTACAGATATAATAAGGTCATTGATGGACACAATTGCCGTTTTTATTCAGCAAAACGGCAATACTCCCCTGCCCGGCTATACGCATACCCGTAAAGCCATGCCAACCACAGTAGGTGTATGGGCAGACTGTCTAAACGAAGCAATGGGTGATAATCTTATTTCCATTGAGTATCTCATGGATCTCATAGATTCCTCTCCTTTGGGTACGGCCGCCGGTTACGGGGTATCACTGGATATCGATCGTGATTTTACTGCGACAGCTTTAGGTTTCAAAAAGATACAGAAAAATCCAATATATGCACAGCATAGCCGGGGGAAATATGATGCTACTATTATTCATATCCTCTCACAGATCATGTTTGATTTAAATCGTTTTTCATCGGATCTGATCCTCTTTACTGAACCCGGATTCAATTACTTTATTTTGCCCGATAATATGACAACAGGTAGTTCCATTATGCCTCAAAAAAAGAATCCGGATGTGTTTGAACTGATACGTGCAAAGTACCATACCGTTGTATCGCTTGAGATGCAAGTGAAACAACTCTCTGCTAATCTTATCATGGGCTATCACCGCGACTATCAATTATTAAAAAAAGCAGTTTTTGAATCCATTGATATAACCTTAAGCTCTTTGCATATCATTAATTATGTCTTTCAGAAGTTAAAAGTGGATAATGTATCGTGTGCAAATGCTATGACCGATGAGATATATGCGACTGAAAAAGCATATCGATTGGTCAGAAATGGTATCCCATTCCGGGATGCCTACAAACAGGTAGCAAAAGAACTCAATGACTCAAAGATATAACGCCGGACACGCAAGTTCAAGATGATGTGAATGTTGATACTGCGTAAGAGTCTTTTCTCTTTCCATTTCTCACTTTTAGTTTTGCATTAAATGCTCTATATTAATTCTTGAAAAATATAAACAGATTTGGAGGTCAAATAAAAAATATGGCGCATTTGTTCGAAGATAAAACCACTCAAAAAGCACAAATATTCAGTGATTTTCTAAATCAATATGAATTCACAAGCCATAGGGACCCCGAAGGCACACGGGATTATCTTGCAAAAATAGATGTCTATACTGCCGATGAATATATCGGGAAAGTAAACGTGTATTATAGTCCGAAAAAGGACAGTTATAAAATCACCTGTCAATCCATCACAATTCTATCCTTTCGTGATGTGCTCCTGGATTACTGGCATCGTTTTGATCAATTGGGTGGACTCTCCGATGCTTCGGGGCACGATGATAGCATTTCAGCATATGTGGATGGTTCATTTTTAAATAAACATGTTGGTTATGGGGCTGTTATTATCAAAAAAAATACAATCCTGCATGAAATTTCGGGTCAATTGGATTCCAAATATGATAAATACCATCAAATTGGCGGTGAATTAAAAGCGGTTTTAAAAGCCGTTGAATGGTGTAAAAAAAACAAGATAAAGGATATTCACATCTTTTATGACTACAAAGGAATTGAAATGTGGGCAAGAGCTAAATGGAAAGCTAAAAACGAATTAACTCAAGCCTATCAGACTTTTATGATAAAGCAGTCTGTAAA